>CAJJBL010000001.1 GCA_905182395.1 alpha proteobacterium SCGC AAA536-G10
TAAAAATAGTAAATTAAAAGAGCAAGTGAAAATTAATCATTTGTCATACGTTGGTGACAGCGAAATTGGAAAGTCAACCAACATTGGTGCAGGTACTATTACATGTAACTATGATGGGAAAAAGAAAAATAAAACAAAAATTGGAAGCAATTCTTTTATAGGATCAAACTCTAGTCTAATTGCTCCTATCAAAATAGGAGATAATGTAACGCTTGCAGCGGGCAGCGTATTTAATAAAAACGTTCCAAGTAATTCTTTATCTATTGGAAGAGCACATCAAGTGATAAAAAAAATAAAAAATAATTAGTATCCTCTATCTGAAACTCTAAAATGAGTAAACAAGCCAGGTGCCACTATTATTTCAAAATTTTGTTTTCTCCACCAAACAGAATTTAATTCAATTTCAATGTTTTTAAATCCATTAATTTTTTTGTTGGAAGAAACTGTTTCAGCTTTTTCTATAATTACATTAAGGAACTTGTCTCTATCTACTAATATGGCTAAATTAGCCCAATTCAAGACAGAACTAGATACACTAAAATAACTATGAGATAAAGATTTAATATAATCTGGATGACGTCTTACAGGATTTTCTATTACATAAGTAGCAGTTCCTATCAAGCGCTTTGCCTTGTTAGGCCTTAAAATTCTTAGAATACAAGACATTACATTGTTTGACCAATATCTCTGATATTTTTTAGTTCCAACAAATGGTTTACCTGGTGTTTTTCGACTCCTTAATCTTACTTGTATAACATTATCATTAGACAATAATTTTATAGAATTTTGAATTTGATCAAATGTTACATTTTGATCCTCGATTAATGGCAAATCATTTTCTAATAACAAAATAGGACCTGATGGCATTATTTCTGCTAAAGCTTTAAATCCACCAAGAATACCAAGGTTCTTTTTAAATAATATTGGCTCATAAGAAAATTTACGAGCAATCTCTATTCCTTCTTTTTCATACTCTGGAAGACAAACATATCTATGACTTGTTAATCTCGACAAACCATTCTTCTCATATGTTCGAAGCGAATTTAGTAAACTATCGTAACCTTTCCAACTTAAAATTCCTATAGAGAAAGGAAGATTTACCATAATATAGGCTCTATAACTTTATAAATATTGATTTTATTTTTTTTCATTTTCTATTATTTGTGCTTCGAACTCTCTAAGTCGTTTATATACGCTTGCTAATTCAATAATTGTTGGCCAAGCCTTTAATAAATACTGCATTGAACCTTCAACGCGTCCAAAAGCTCTAATAATTTGTTGCATAACGCCTAATGTGACAATACCTGCGACAATTGCAGGTGCTAAAAATACATAAGCTGACAAAACATTAGCTTGCAAATATGCAATACGTCCAATATTAAAATATAAATAACGAATGTAGCTTAAAAAATGGATTGAACGCACATCAATAAATAACTCTTCTATTGTTTTTGGTCTTATGTTTCCATCATCTTCAGCTAAAACTAATATTTTTCTATAAGCAGCTTCTTTCTTTTGTAAGTCATATTCTACTCCAACTAAGCGTAATACCCAACCAAGACCTATTAAGAATATAGTACCTCCTAATGTCCAAATTAATGCTCCAGTAATCAATCCGTATTGCCAATCACCGAAAAAAAATATAGGAATTCCAATTGACAACCCTAATAAGATAGGAACAAATTGAATTAAGACCATAATTGATTCAATTAAACTTGTACCTAATGATTCCATAATACGTGAAAATTTGATTGTATCCTCCTGAACTCTTTGAGCAGCTCCCTCAACTTTTCTAGCAGAATCATAAACTGAGTGGTACCATTCCACCATTGAAGCTCTCCATCTAAATAAAAAATGTGAAGTAAAAAAACTTATTACAACCATTATTGCAACATATATTCCTGCAAGAGTAATATATGAAAATAGACTTGACCAATATTCTTCTATAGTAATTGAATTTGGTTTTGCCAGAGCTTTTTGTATCATATTATAAAACTGTCCAAACCATTCATTGATTTTTACATCAATTTTTACCTGGATCCAGAGTGATGAGAGTATGACTATTGAGCCTAGCCATGACCACAAGAACCATTTTCTAGTAGTAAAAAATTTAAACATTTTTAACCTCCTGAAATTTAAATATAAGAAAATAAATTAATCATATTCTTTTATTATGAACACTCATACTTAATACTAATCCAATTCCTATTAGAACCGTAATTAAAGAAGTGCCTCCATGACTTATTAAAGGTAAAGGAGCTCCAACAACTGGCAATAAACCGCAAACCATTCCAATATTGAGAGCAACATATAGAAAAATCAAAAAACCTACTCCAAACACCACAATTTTTGCAAATACAGTATCTACAATAAAACTAATCCTCATAATTAAAGCGATTAAAAAACAAAATAAAAAAATCAATATTAATGACCCAAGAAATCCCATTTCTTCTGATATTAAAGTAAACACAAAATCTGTATGTTTTTCAGGCAAATAATTCAATCTACTTTGACTACCTAATAAATAGCCTTTTCCAAAGAGCCCACCAGAACCTATAGCAATTTTAGATTGAATAATTTGATAACCACTACCTAAGCTATCACTTTGAGGGTTTAAAAAAACTAATATTCTATTTTTTTGATATTCATATAATTGATTCCAAATAATTGGGACACAAGATATAACTACTATAAATGATAAAAAAACTATTTTTAAAGGTATCCCTATATAAAATAAAATAGCAATCCCTAATAATATAATTGCTAACCCAGTACCTAAATCAGGTTGAGTAACGACAAAAATGCCTGGCAATAGAATAAATATAATAGGTAATAAAAAGGTAGAAACTTTTTGGAGATCAATTTTAGAAATATTATCAAAATATTTTGCTAAAACTAAAATTAAAGCTAATTTAATTGGTTCAGAAGGTTGAAAGTTAAATCCCCCAATAGAAATCCATCTTTGAACACTACCCTGTCCAAAAAATTTAACAAATAATAATGATAACAACCCTAATATAAAACAAGAAATACTAAGATTATTATAAAACTTAGGTGGCAATAAAGCAATCAAAAGCATAAGGCCAATTCCTATTATAGACCTATATAAATGGCTTTTAGCCCAAGGGTTCCATTGACCTCCGGCAGCTGAGTATAAAAAAGCTACTCCGATAAGACATAATAAAAATACACAAAAAACAATTACCCAATTTAATCTAAAAAGCTTAGATAGAAAAAGATTTAAAAAAGATTCTTTTAAAAATTTATTTTTACGGTAATTCATAACTTATTTTTCAAATAATTAAATTAATTTTCAAACGTTTAATATATTTTTGAGAACATCTCTGGCTATTGGTGCAGCAACAGATGATCCACTCCCACCATGTTCAACAACTACACAAATTGCATATTTTGGCTTTTTTACTGGAGCATAACCAACAAAAAGAGCATGATCACGCTTTTTCCAAGGACGATCTTCATTCTTTAACAAACCTTTTTCTCTTTCTAAATCAGATATTCCGACAACTTGCACAGTTCCAGTTTTACCAGCCATTTCATTATTTTTTAAACCAATTTTATAATTTCTCGCTGTTCCCTTTTTCCCAACAACAACTTGTTCCATAGATTTCTTAATAAATTTAATATGATCATAGTTAATATTTAGTAAATCAAATTTTCTATTTGTTTTTTTAAGCAATAAAGATGGTTCAACAGAAACTTTGCCATTAGCTATTCTAGATACCATTGTAACTAATTGTAATGGTGTAGATAAAATAAATCCTTGACCAATTGACGCATTTAAAGTTTCCCCCAATTGCCATTTAATTCCATCCCTTTTAAACTTCCAATCTAAATTAGGAACCACTCCTTTAGCTTTATCATTTATTTCTATATTAGAATATTGTCCTAAACCTAATTTTTTTAACATCTCAGCAATTCTATCTATACCTATTTTCAAACCTATCTCGTAGAAAAAAACATCACAGGATTGTTCTATAGCTTGCATTAAAGAAACATTTCCATGACCGTTTTTAGCCCAACAATGGAAATCATTGTTACCAAACTCTTTCTTTCCACTACAAAAATGATTGGTTTTATAATCTATAACTCCAGCTTCTAGTCCTGCTAAAGCTACTGCCATTTTTATGGTTGAGCCAGGAGAGTATAAACCTGACATGCTTCGATTTAACAAAGGGGATTTCTTATTGTTTCTTAGCTTATTCCATTCTTCTATATCTAAACCGTTAGAGAATATATTTGGATTAAAAGAAGGAGTAGAAACGGAACATAAAATTTCACCATTATCAATATCCATTACAATTATGGATCCTGATTCAGAGCTAACTATTCTATTTTTTTTATTTGTATAAACATATTTTTTATCTAAATACTTATTGTTTTTTTGATTAGTTAATTGTTTTTTTATTGATTTATCATCAGTTGAGATTAAATTATAGTTTCCTTGTTCCAACCTCTGAAAAGCAAAGGCTTGCAGTCTCATATCCAAAGATACTTGCAAATCTTTTCCTGAAATAGTAGTTTCATGAATTTGAGAATCAATAATATAACCTTTTGAAGTAACTTCATTTCTTTTTCTTCCAAACATTCCTCTTAACTGCAAATCAAAATATTTTTCTAAACCTCTTTTTCCAATATCAAGGCCGGGAACTGAGATTACATTCCCGTTTTTAACATCTGTTTTTGAAAAAATGCCAGTATAACCTATAATATGAGCTACAATATTACCTTGAGGATATATTCTATTTTTTGACATTGAGAAAAATATTTCGGGAAAATTAATCCTTCTGACAGCTAATCTTGAAACATCTTTTTGAGATAGGTTTTTAGTAATCAAGACTTCTTTTGGATAATTATTTTTCATAGTTTTAATTTGCAAATTAAAATTTTTAATATCTTTTTTATTAATACTTATTATGGATAAAGTATTTTTTAAAATAACATCAACATTTATTTTTTTATTCCATTTAAGCACTAACGAAAAACCATCCATATTTCCTGCTAACAACCTATTTTGCCTATCAAGTATTCTCCCTCGTTCAGGTGGAATAATAAGATAATCAAATTGATTTCCATCTGATAGTTTTTTATATTTCTGGTTTTCAATTAGCTGCAAATCAAATAATCTCCAACTAATTGCACCTATAGCTATACCTTTTATTAAAAATAAAAACAGAAATCTTCTTGAAATCTTTTGATCTAATAATTTTTTATTTTTACTTTTCATGAATTAATTTTTAATTAATTTTGTAACAAAATATATAATTTTTATACCTACTACAATAAATGGAAAAATTATTAAAGTAATACCTAAATGAAATAATATAGGGCTAAAGTCTGGTATTTTCATATTTAAAAAAATATTAAAAATAAATTTAATAAAAAATGAACTAATAAAAATAATAGTAAAGTAAATCCAATCTTTGTTATTATTATTATTATTATTATTATTATGTTTTAAATTTATATGTTGAGTCATATATTTTATTAATAAAAAAAATAATGAACTAGTTCCTAGGTTTCCTGCAAATAAAACATCATATAATATACCAAGAGTAAATAACATTAGATTAGAGATATTAATAGAAAGCTTTCTTACACAAATATAAAGTATTATAGATAAAATACTAGGAGATGCTTGTTCAAAAAAAGTTAAAGCTTTTAATGAGCTTTCAATATTTATACAAATAAAAAGTATAATAAAAAAAAATAAATTTTTTGAAAAATTACTAAATATATCAAATACATAGTTTGTGTTCATTCAACTATCACACTCCCCTTTACTCTTGTGCCACTAGAATTGATTCCTTTTAATCCAATAGAACCTTTAGGCATTTGCATGGGTGCGTAACTATTAAATGTTTTATTTACATCTTGTTTTGCATTAAAGTTCTTTATAATTGACACATAAGTAAGTCTTTGAAAATTTACAGAAGGTTTTACGTAATAACTACCTGAATAACTCTTAACAACAATTCCTACGCTTATACCTGAAGGTAACATTCCACCGTGACCAGAGGTTTGGATATGTTCTCCTTCTATTAGATTAGCTTCATTTGAAAGAAATTTAATTTTTAAAAACTCTCCATTGAGACCTTGAACTACAGCAGGCCAATTGCTACCCGTAAAATATACAGGTATCATTGAATTTATATCAATAACAAGAAGTATTCTACTGGTGCTTAACCCAACATTCACAACATATCCAACTAATCCATATGAAGAAACAGCTGTTTGACCAACACTTATTCCATCTTTTTTGCCTACATTAATTAAAACTGTGTTAGCAAAAATTCCTCCAGGAGCAGTTATTACTCTTCCTGTAATAATATCATAAGTATTTTCAGGTATAACTTTTAATAATTCTTTCAATTCTAAAAATTCAAGTACTTGATTTTCTTTTTTACTTTTCCAAACTTTTAGCCTTCTAATTTCACTTTTCATCCTTATATTTTCATCTCTTAATGAAGATACAGATTTAACCCTATCTAAAACATCTGCTATTTCATTAACAGGCTTATTAAAAACAAAAATGACTGGAGCTAAAAAATCTGATAAAAAAGCTTTTATACTTCTTATAGCAATGAGATCAAACTTTCCTAGAAAAACAAGAAAAAGACACAATAATATCATGACGATATTAAAGTTATTCCCTGACTTTAAAGATTTATTGTTTGACGGCTTTCCTGAAACCATCTTATCACACTCATAAAAAAACTAA
Source organism: alpha proteobacterium SCGC AAA536-G10 (assembly GCA_905182395.1). Classification (GTDB taxonomy): domain Bacteria; phylum Pseudomonadota; class Alphaproteobacteria; order Puniceispirillales; family Marisalimonadaceae; genus CAJJBL01. The sequence continues at coordinate 6,740 of CAJJBL010000001.1, forward strand.
TTAATTATATATTAAACACCTATTAAGACATTTCTTAAAGATTTCATTTCATCTAGACATCTACCTGTACCCATTACTACACAAGTAAGCGGATCTTCTGCTATCACAACTGGAAGACCTGTCGCTTCTCTTAAAGTAGAATCTAAATCTCCTAAAAGGGCACCTCCTCCTGTAAGTACTATACCTCTTTCAACTATATCTGCAGCAAGTTCTGGAGGAGTTTGTTCCAATGCTGTTTTTGTAGCTTCAATTATTTGTCCAACTGGTTCAGCTAAAGCTTCACAAATTTGAGCTTGGTTAATTTCAATTTCCTTAGGCACTCCGTTAACAAGATCTCTGCCTCTTACTTCTATGCTAGAACCAATGCCATCTCTAGGCATCTTAGCTGTTGCTATTCCTTTTTTAATTCTTTCTGCAGTCATCTCTCCAATTAAAAGGTTATGATGACGTCGAATAAAAGCCACTATTGCTTCATCAAATTTATCACCTCCAACTCTAACTGATCGGGCATAAACAATATTTCCTAACGACAGAATTGCTACCTCAGTTGTGCCTCCACCTATATCTACAACCATTGAGCCTGATGCTTCAGTAACGGGAAGATTTGCTCCAATTGCTGCTGCCATAGGTTCTTCTATTAAATAAACTCTTCTTGCTCCTGCCGCTTCTGCTGATTCTTGTATAGCTCTTCTCTCTACAGCTGTAGCTCCAGAGGGCACACATATTACTACTTGAGGACTAATTAAAGAAGATCTTTTGTGAACTTTTCTTATAAAATGTTTAATCATTTCTTCAGCAACATCAAAATCGGCAATCACCCCATCTGCCATTGGTCTTATTGCTCTTATATTACCAGGAGTTTTACCTAACATGGTTTTTGCTTCTTCTCCAACAGCTAAAACTACAGACTTTCCTCTTATTTCTGTAATAGCCACAACCGAAGGTTCATTTAAAAGAATACCCTGACCTTTAACGTAAACCAATGTGTTAGCCGTACCTAGATCAATAGCCAAATCTGCTGAAAACAAACCTCTTAGGTATGAAAACATATAATAACCTTTCTTAAAATGGGCTTAAAGATAAATTGTTTGTACGTAATTAATACATACAAACAATTAATACATTTAAATTAGTATAAAAAATGAATAACTTAAATATAAATATTTTAAAAATTTAATTTTTATCTTTATCTACTAATCTATTTGCAGTAATCCAAGGCATCATAGCTCTTAATTTGCTCCCAATCTGTTCAATTGGGTGTTCTGCAACATTTCTTCTAGTAGCTTTAAAACTAGTCTGACTAACTTTATTTTCAAGCATCCAATCTCTAGTAAATTTACCAGATTGAATATCATTTAGAATTCTTTTCATTTCAGCTTTTGTCTCAGAAGTTATAATACGTGGACCAGTAACATACTCTCCGTACTCAGCAGTATTACTAATTGAATAATTCATATTAGCTATTCCACCTTCATATATTAAATCAACAATTAATTTTACCTCATGAAGACACTCAAAATACGCCATCTCTGGAGCATATCCTGCTTCAGTAAGCGTCTCATAACCAGCTCTAATTAACTCAACTAGTCCACCACATAATACTACTTGTTCTCCAAAAAGATCAGTCTCGCATTCTTCTTTAAAAGAAGTTTCAATTACGCCTGATCTCCCTCCACCAATGGCTGAAGCATAAGACAATCCTATATCATGAACATTACCAGATACATCTTGATCAATGGCAATTAAACAAGGAACTCCTCCTCCTTTTTGGTATTCAGACCTAACAGTATGTCCGGGTCCTTTTGGAGCAACCATAAAAACATCAATATCTTCTCTAGGTTCAATAAGATTAAAATGAACATTTAACCCATGAGCAAAAGCTATTGCAGCTCCTGATTTCATATTTTTTTCAATATCAGCTTTATAAATTTCACCTTGCAACTCATCTGGTGTTAGCATCATTATAACATCTACCCATTTCGCAGCAGATGATACATCCATAACATTAAATCCTGCAGACTTTGCTTTCTCAACTGACTTTGAATCTGAACGTAATGCTACTGCAACTTCTTTAACACCACTATCTTTTAAATTAGCAGCATGCGCGTGGCCTTGGCTACCATAGCCTACAATAACAACTTTTTTATTTTTAATTAGATTTAAATCTGCATCTCTGTCGTAATACACTCGCATGAATAATGCTCCTTAAGTTTATTTAAAATTATTATCACTTGATATCAGTTTACTTTGATTTTTTCTAGTATTTTTGTTTCTGTTTCAGAACCTCTAGAAATAGCAGACACACCAGTTCTTGAAATTTCAGTATCACCTAGCGATTGCATTAGACCAATAAAGGCATCTATCTTATGTGGCCGACCAGTTAATTCAAATACAAAACTACTTAAAGTAACGTCTAACGTCTTTGCTCTAAATGTATCAGCTATTCTTAACGCTTCAACTCTATCAACTCCTTTAGCTACTAGTTTAATTAATGCTAATTCACATTCAATAAAAGGTCCTTCAAGAGTTAAGTCACGAACAAGATGAACAGGAACCAATCTTGATAAGTGTGACTTAATTTGTTCTATAGTCATAGAAGTACCTCTAGTTACCAAAGAAATTCTAGATAGATGCCTTCTATCGTCAACTTCAGTTACTGTTAAGCTTTCAATATTATAACCTCTTCCTGAAAACAAACCAATCACTCTAGCTAATGTTCCAGGCTCGTTGTCAACAATAAGTGACAAAGTTCTTGAGCTTTCTTTTTCATTTAAATTATTACTTTGATAAACTGACATATTAAAAACCTTTAAACTAGAGCTATACCATCTTGACTAACATTAGTGTTAGAATCACTTGAACTTAAAATCATTTCATTATGTGCTGCACCAGATGGAATCATAGGAAAGCAGTTTTCTTCTTTTTCAACTCTAATATCTGCGATAACTGGACCTTTAGTTGAAATCATTTCATCTATTGCATTATCCAATTCTGATATCTCACTTACAAGCAAACCTTTTATGCCAAAACTTTTAGCTAACAACACAAAATCTGGGAGTGACTCAGTATAACTTTCACTATATCTTGACCCATGATTCAATTCTTGCCATTGCCTAACCATTCCCATCCATTGATTGTTCAATATAAAAATTTTAACAGGTAGATTATATTGAACAATTGTAGAGAGCTCTTGCATGTTCATCAAGAAAGAAGCTTCTCCTGAAATATCAATCACAAGTGATTTTGGGTGAGCAATTTGGACGCCTACAGATGAAGGCAAACCATAACCCATTGTTCCTAGCCCACCAGAAGTCATCCAATGATTAGGTTTAGAAAAACCAAAATATTGAGCTGCCCACATCTGATGTTGACCAACTTCAGTCGTAACATAGGTATCAATTTTTTTTGTTTTTTCATATAATGATTTAATTGCTTGCTGAGGCTTAATTATTTTTCCTTTTTGTTCGAAATTTAATGATTTTTTATTTCTCCACTCATTTATATCTAACCACCAATCATTTATTGAAATATTATTTTTTTTCTTTTTTTCTTTTTTAATCTCTTTAATTAGTAGATATAATATTTCTTTAGCGTCACCAACTAAACCATAGTCAACTGAAACAATTTTATTAATAGATGACTTGTCAATATCGATATGAATTTTTTTAGAAAAAGGAGCAAAAGCATTTAATCTTCCAGTTACTCTATCGTCAAAACGAGCACCAACATTGAGCATGACATCACAATTATGCATAGCTAAATTTGCCTCATAAGTTCCATGCATACCAAGCATACCAAGAAAATTTTTATTTTCATTAGATACAGAACCAAGCCCCATAAGAGTCAATGTTACAGGTGCATTTAACAAATCAACCAATTCAGTAAGTAAAGCTGAAGCTTCGGGCCCAGCATTAACAACACCGCCTCCACCATATATAATGGGTTTTTTTGCATTAAATAAAACTTTAGCAACACTAGATATAGTTTCTAAATCAATCAAAGATTTGTTGTTTTCTTTAACTTTATTTGTTTTTATAATTTTATTTTTATAAGTTACATTACTAAGCTGAATATCTTTTGGAAGATCAATAAGTACAGGACCAGGTCTACCTGAAGATGCAATTGTAAAAGCCTCATGAACTATATTACATAATAAATCCACGTTTTTAACTAAATAATTGTGTTTAGTACAGGGTCGAGATATGCCAGTGGTATCAGCTTCTTGAAAAGCATCAGTCCCAATTAAATGAGTTGGAACTTGACCAGTAAGACAAATTAATGGAACAGAGTCCATAAGAGCATCCGTTAAACCAGTTATAGCATTAGTAGCCCCTGGACCAGATGTAACTAGAACACAACCAACTTTTCCAGTTGATCTTGCATAACCTTCAGCGGCATGAACAGCAGCTTGTTCATGTCTAACTAAAATATGTTTAATTTTTTTATTTTTAAATAAAGCATCATACAATGGTAAAACAGCACCGCCTGGGTAACCAAATATAATCTCAACGCCATTCTCTTCCAGAGCTTTAATAACAGCTTCTGCACCATTCATTTCTAAATTATTCTTCATTTAAAATATAACTTTCATAAATTAACAATCAAATGTTGGGAATAACAATAATAACTCTAACCGTCAACAATTTTCAATATAATAATAAAATATCAATGTATTTTGAAATATAATTACAAATTAATAATTTTTTTTGGAATATAATTATGCCTAAACCAAGTAAGTTGTCTTTTAGCATAATTTCTAGTGTCCCTCATGCTTAATCTGACAGCATCTTCATAATTTAGTTGACCGTCTAAATAACTTAAAAGCCACTTAACTCCCAAAGATTTCATTATAGGAAGAGATCTATTTATATTTTTATTTCTAATTTCTTCAACTTCTGCGAGACCTCCATTAACTAACATTTGATTAAACCTTGCATCGCAATTTTTATATAGAAGGTCTCTATTAACAGACATTAAAAATGAAGAAATTGTATTAGAAACCATTCCTTCTCTTTTTTGACTATGCCAAAAAGTAAGGTTTTTATTAGTTTGCAAAAAAACACTATGAGCTCTCAATAATCTGTGCTTATCATTAATTTTATTAGAAAAAATTGGATCAATTTCATATATAAGGTCTCTAAATTTATCTATGCCAATTTCGTTTAATATTAATAGAGATCTATCTTTTATGTTTTGAGAAATAACTGGTATTGGAGCCAAACCATTTATTGCTGCATTTAAATACAAACCTGAACCGCCAACCAAAATAGGTATTTGTTTATTTTTTTTTATATCAATTAATTTTTGTTTAAGTTTAGACAACCAATCAGCTACAGAAAAATTTATGGAGGAATCAACAAAACCATACAAATAATGAGGAATTAATTTCATTATTTTTAAATTTGGACGAGCTGATAAAATTTCGAGATCTTTATATACCTGAACAGAATCAGCATTTAATATAACCCCATTAATTTTCTTTGCTAATTGCAAAGCAATATTAGATTTACCGACTGCAGTTGGTCCGGCTATAACAATCAAATCATTTTTCCAGTGGAAATTATTACTAGTTAAATTAAACATTTCTTCTAACTTTGTAATACTGGACATAAAGCCTACAATAATATAATTAACAAAACATGAACCATCATATACTTATTTCTAATACAAAAGAATATAAAATTAATACTGATTTAATAAGTTTTATTTCACATCAAATAGAATTTTTTACCGGCAGTAATAATTCATTAAAAGAATTGAGTTCAAATAAAGCTTTTGAATGGACCATTGTTTCACAAAAACTTAATAATGACTTAGTTAAAATAATTAAAAAACATTTATTAAATGAAAATATAGATTTAAATATAATAAGCACAGATAAAGAAAGAAAGAAAAAGCTACTTTTAGCAGATATGGATAGCACCATTATTATGGAAGAAAGTTTAGATGAACTTGCTAAATTAATTGGGCTAGAAAAAGAAGTTTCTAAAATAACTTCAGATGCAATGAATGGTAAAATTGATTTTGAACAAGCGTTAATAAAAAGAGTTAGCATGTTAAAAAATCAACCTATTACAATTTTTAATGAATTAAAGAAAAATATTAAACTTAATATAGGTGCTAAAGAATTGATTAAAACAATGAACTCTAATGGAGCTACAACTGTATTGATTTCAGGTGGATTTACTTTTTTAACTAATTATTTGAAAGATTTTTTAGGCTTTCATTATTCTCATGCAAATATTCTAAAAATAGAAAAGGCCATCGATGGCTCAAGCATTATTTCAGGCAAAGTCGAATATCCAATATTAGATAAAAATGCAAAAGGTAAGTTTCTAGAAAATTATGTTGAGAATTTAAATATTAATTTTGATGATGCACTATGCGTTGGTGATGGAGCAAATGATATTGAAATGATTAAAAAATCTGGATTAGGGGTCTCTTATAATGGAAAAGATATTTTAAATAATGCCGCTAACGTCAAGTTTAAATATACAAACCTAAAAGGTTTGTTATATGTCCAAGGAATTAGTGATAAAGAAATAATAACATAATATACTTAATAAAATAAAATATTAATTAAGCTCTAAGGCAACAAACCTAGTTCCTTTTTCTATCTTAACAAGCAATAAAATGGCTTTACGTTTTTGTTTTACAGCATTTTGAATAGCTTCATCCATGATTTTTAATGATTGAACTTCTATTTGACCAACTCTGACTATAACCATACCAGATTTTAACCCAGCTTTATCAGCTGTGCTATCTGGCTTCACATCAGAAATTAATAATCCTGTCTTAATATCCTTAATATTATACTTCTTTTTATTTTCAGCATTCAATTCTTCGCCAACAAAACCAAGTTTATCAAATGACTTTGATTTTTTATCATCAACATTATCATTTGAAAGAATTAAATTATCTTTTTCTGCAAGTTCAAGCTCTCCTAAAACAACATTTAAGGTTATTGTCTTACCATTTCTCCAAATAACTAAAGGAACAGATTTGCCAACTGGAGTGCCCGCAACTACTTTAGGTAACTCTTTCATATTATCAATAACGATATCATTAAATTTGATAATAACATCGCCAGTTTTAACCCCAGCCTTGAAAGCAGGACCTCCTTCAGTTGCTGAAGAGACAAGAGCTCCTTTTGCAGATTTCATCTCAAGACTATCTGCAATTTCTTTTGATATTTCTTGAATTAAAACACCCAACCAACCTCGTTTAGTTCGACCATAAGCTTTTAATTGATCAGTAACTTGTTTTGCTAAGTTAGAAGAAATAGCAAAACCTATTCCAACAGAACCTCCGGATTGAGAGAAAATAGCTGTATTAATACCGACAACGTTACCATTCATGTCAAACAAAGGTCCACCTGAATTACCTTTGTTTATTGAAGCGTCAGTTTGAATATAATCATCATATGAACCAGAAAGATTTCTACCTCGTGCTGAAACAATTCCTGCTGTAACAGATCCTCCAAAACCAAAAGGGTTTCCTATAGCCATTACCCAATCACCTACTCTAAGCTTGTCAGAGTCTGAAAATTTTACTTCAGATAAAATTGTTTTTTTCGGATCAATTTTCAAAAGAGCTACATCAGTTTTAGGGTCTCTTCCAACAACAGTAGCTTCAAAAGATTTGTCATCATAGAGAATTACCATAATTTTTTCAGCATTTTCTATTACATGATTATTCGTAATAACATAACCAGTTTTATCGATAATGAAGCCAGAACCCAGTGATTGTGCTTTTCTATTTTTTTGATTAGGCTTTTCGTATTGTTTAAAAAACTCTTCAAAAGGCGATCCAGGAGGAAAAGAAGGCATTTGTTGAGAACGTTCTTTTATGATGGTAGTAGTTGAAATATTAACAACAGATGGACTTAATTTTTCTGCAAGATCTGCAAAGCTATCAGGGGCACTTTTTGCAAAAGCTACATTAAATGTGAAACACATTACCAGAATATATAAAACAACTTTGTAAGCCTTAAAATTTATAAATCTATCTAGTTGAGTATTTCTTATAAGCATGAAAAAAGTTCCTATCAAATTTAATTTCTTAATAAGTATACATAAAAAAAGGCCAATTTAAGGCTTTTTTTTAAGGTCACAACTAAATTATATTTTAATAATCATATGGATAAAGTAAAATAACTCTTAACACAAAATCTATAAAACATAAAATAATTTAATTACCTTTTTGTTTGCCAAAATAACTAAAAAAGTCACTGTCTGGACTAAGAATCATAGTCGTATTTTCATCTGAAAACGTATTTTCATAAGCTAGCATTGAACGATAAAATTTGAAAAATTTCTTATCCTGTCCAAAAGCATCTGAGTAAATCTTAATAGCTAATGCATCTCCATCACCTCTAAGACCTTCAGCTTTTCTTTTACTTTCAGCCACAAGAACTACTTTTTGCTTTTCTGCGTCAGCTCTAATTTTTTGAGCTTCTTCGGCACCTTCCGCCCTAAATTCTTTAGCTTCCTGTTCTCTTTCAGATTTCATTCTATTGAAAATATTTTGACTTGTAGATTTTGGATAGTCAGCTCTTCTTATTCTTACATCAATTATTTCCATACCCAATTTTTTAATTGATGAATTAACTTCTTCACTAATATCATCAACAATTTTGGTTCTTGCATCAGATAGAATATCTGTTAGTTCAAACTTTCCAAAGACCCTTCTAACTGATGAATCAACAATAGATTCTAATCTTTGCCTAGCTCCAAATTCATTTCTTACAGTTTGATAAAACAACAATGGATCAATTATTTTAAAACGAGAATATGTATCTACTTCTAATCTCTTTTGATCTTTTAATATCACTTCTTCAGAATCTTTAGATACAGCCGATAAAACCCTTTTATCAAAAAAAGTTACTTCCTGTACAAATGGCACTTTAAAATTTAAACCTGGCTTATTAATCAACCTTTTAGGTTCTCCAAATTGAAGAACTAATGCTTGCTGTGTCTGGTCTACAGTGAAGAAAGAACTGAGCAAGGCAAACACTAAAGCCCCAAAACCTATGATTGAAATCATTTTAAACGAAGACATTATTTATCACCCTTTTGTTTTAATTGATCTAATGGCAAATAAGGCACCACTCCTGAAGAACTAGCTGATTTATCCATAATTATTTTTTTCACTTTTGAAAAAACTTTTTCCATAGTTTCTAAATATATTCTTGATTCAGTAACATCTGGATTTAGCTTATAGCTTTTATAAATAGACGTAAATCTATCAGCATCACCTTTAGCTCTATTGACAACTTCACTTTCATAAGCCTCTGCTTCAGATATTAGCTGAGCAGCCTCGCCTCTTGCCCTTGGTACAATATCATTACGAAAAGCTTCTGCTTCGTTTATAAGAGTGTCTCTATCTTGCCTGGCTCTTTGAACATCATTAAATGCGTCAATTACTTCAGCAGGTGGATCAACTGATAATAGTTGCACATCTCTTACTTCAACGCCTGACTGATATTCATCAAGTAAATCTTGTAGTTGATTTTTTGCTTTAAGTTGTATCTCTTGCCTACCGCCAGTTAGAGCAGTTTGTATTTTCGTTTGACCTATTATATCCCTCATTACAGATTGAGCAGCCACTTTTACAGTTTCTGGAGGGTCTTGAATATTAAATAAGTATTTACCAGCATCTGATATTTTCCAAAAAACAATAAAGTCTATATCAATATTATTTTCATCTCCTGTAATCATTTTTGATTCGTCAGGAACATCCCTTCTACTAGTAGCTGCCCCACCAAAAGACCTGTACCCAACTTCAATACGGTTATCTCTTGTTACATCTGGTGTTAAAACTTTTTCTATAGGACTTGGTAAATGGTAATGTAATCCTGGAGGAGTAGTTCTAACCCATTCCCCAAATCTTAAAACAACACCTTGTTGTTGAGGGTTAACTCTATATACACCCGTAAGAGCCCATATTCCTATTATTACAAGCAATAACAATAACAAACCTTTTCCACCACCAAAACCAGTTGGAACCATTTTTTTAAGCTTATCTTTACCCTGCCTTAGCATTTCATCAACATCTGGAGGAGTTCCATTTGAATTTGGTCTTTTTCCCCAAGGATTTTGGTTATTACCACTTCCCCATGGACCAGAACCATTATCGTTACTTTTATTTATGATCATTAAAATTACTCCAGAATAAGTGTATACATTCAGAACTATTATATTGTTTTAATTATATTTGATATATTAATATTAAATATCTCTATTCTTATATTTGTATAGTAACATAAAAATTCAACCCATATAAAAAATAAAATTGGATTAAATTCATGGAAGAACAAAAATTAAAACAAGTTGAAAGCACATTAAAAACAATTATTTTAAAAAACCGTACTACAAATCTTTTTGATAGCAAGTTAATCAATGGAATAAAGTTGGAAAACAATGTAGTTAGCTTCACTCTTGAATTGCTTCCGGAACAACTTAAAGAATCCCATGAGATAAAAAAAATTATTGAAAACAAACTTTCTTCGATTCAATGGATCAAAAAAGTTAACATATTACTAACAGCACATAATATAAAAAAAGATAATGAAAAGCCTAATCCAAACGGATCTCTGCTTAACCCTGCTCAGCACATAATAGCTGTAGCTAGTGGCAAAGGAGGAGTTGGGAAGTCTACAACAGCTATTAATTTAGCCCTCGCACTATTAAATTTGGATTTTAAAGTCGGAATTCTTGATGCAGACATTTATGGACCAAGCTTACCTAAATTAACTGGGATCAGTAATAAACCTAAAAGCAGTGGAAACAAAATTGTTCCTCATAACGCCTTTGGCTTGCAAGCAATGTCTATTGGTTATTTAGTGCCTGAAGATGCTGCTACTATTTGGAGAGGCCCAATGGTAATGAGTGCGATAGAGCAGTTATTGAGAGATGTTGACTGGCAACAATTAGATATATTAATAATTGACATGCCTCCGGGCACTGGTGACGCCCAATTAACCCTTTCTCAACGCGTTCAATTAGCTGGGGCAATAATAGTGTCAACACCTCAGGATCTATCTTTGATTGACGCAAGGAAAGGCCTTAATATGTTCAAAAAAGTAAATGTGCCGATACTTGGTATAATTGAAAATATGAGTTATTTTTTATGTGAAAATTGTAATACTAAACATTCAATTTTTGGAAATGGCGGCGCTAAATTGGAAGCTGAAAAGTTAGGAGTACAATTCTTAGGTGAAATACCTCTTGATATAGCGATTAGATCAACATCAGATGAAGGTAATCCAATAGTCATTAAAGAGCCTGAAAATAGTATATCAAAAATATATATGAAAATTGCCGATCAAATAGTAAAATCCTTATCAATTCAGACAAGATCTGCACCAATTATAATTCAAGACTAACTTCTAAAGTGAATTATTTTTTCTATTATATCTCCAATAACTAAATTCCGGAGTGGATGCGGTTTTATAATGATGCTCAAGCATCTCTTTATTCCAATTTTCTTCTTTTAAAAAAGGAAATTGGGGGCCTTGTTCAGCTTGAAATATAACTTGTGTAACTTCAATAGTATGACAAAATTCAATACCTAACCTATAAATTTCAGCCCCGCCAAACAAAAATATTTTTTTATTCACATCAATTATTTTTGAATTTTCATTATCTATTAACCATTGTTTTGATTTAGTTATAGCCTCCTCAAAAGATGAAGCTTTAATCGCTCCTCTCGATTCCCAGGTAGTTGAATTAGTTAAGACAACGCTTCCTCTTCCAGGCAATGGAAATCCAATCGAATCCCAAGTTTTTCTTCCCATAATTAAAGGTGAGCCCATTGTTATAGATTTTAATCTTTTTAAATCTCCTGGAATATGCCAGAGAAGCTTTTGTCCATCCCCAATAATTCTATTTTGATTCATCGCGACAATACAAATTATAGGAATTTCACAATTATATTTTTTTTTCATATTAAACAGCAACTGATGCAGAAATGTTTGGATGTGGATTGTAATTATCTATTTCAAAATCTTCAAATTTGAAGTCATTAATAGATTCAAATTTTTTACTAAAATTTAATTTTGGCAATTGCTTGGTTTCTCTTTGTAATTGAGTATGAGCTTGTTCAAAATGATTTGAATAAATATGCGCATCACCCAACGTATGTACAAAATCTCCCACCGATAAATCACATACATTTGCAATCATGTGAGTTAACAGAGCATAGGATGCAATGTTAAATGGAACACCAAGAAATATATCAGCACTTCTTTGATATAACTGACATGATAATTTTTTATTGGAAACATAAAATTGGAATAAACAATGACATGGCGGAAGAGCCATAGAGCCAACATCAGAAGGATTCCAGGCAGAAACAATCATTCTTCTTGAATTGGGATTGTTTTTTATAGAGGAAATAACATCTCCCAACTGATCTAAGTTCCTTCCATCTGGAGTTTCCCACCGCCTCCATTGCTTGCCATAAACAGGGCCTAGGTCACCTTTTTCATCTGCCCATTCGTTCCAAATAGAAACATTGTGCTGCTTTAAATATGAAATATTAGTCTCACCTTTAATAAACCAAAGCAGTTCATGAATAATAGATTTTAAGTGAAGTTTTTTAGTTGTTAATAAAGGCAAGCCATCACTTAAGTTAAATCTCATCTGCCAACCAAAAATTGAGTTAGTTCCTGTTCCAGTTCTATCTTGCTTAGTATCTCCATTGTTAAGAACATAATCTAATAAATCTAAGTATTGTTTCATTACTAACCTCAATAAAAATATAACAGAATGATAAAAGTTTGTCATGAGCTCTTTAATAAAAATAATTAATATTGTATACTAAAAAAGTCATGGTTTTGACTATGGTGATAAACATCTTTTAGAATAAGCTTAGCGGACCCGGGGGCGGTACCCGGCGCCTCCACCATTTTTATGGGGGCGAAATAGGATCGACGCGTGTAGTAAAAATGAGACCTTCACTCGGTATTGTACCACCGTTATCGGGCTATTTAAGTAGTTGCAAATGACAACTATGCTCCGGTAGCTGCAGCAGCGTAAGCAGCCAAAGCAACCGAAACTTAGTCCAATTCTTTAGCTAGAATTGGCGGGGTTTAAGTTAACCTGGCAACAGAAAAACTTGAATGGCGAGAAGTTTATCTTCTCGCCATTTTAAAATAAATCAAATCTGGATTATTTTACTTGAAAAAGTATAAACAAAAAAGATAAAGTAATATAGTTAAAGATTTTAAATTTGAGGTTGTGTTTTGATTAACGATGGTAATGATAATGGGAGTGCGGAGCTCGGATTTGATTATGATCTTTTAGTAGAGGATGCGCTTAAAAACGTTGTTAAAAAAGTTTTAAAGCTGACTGCTGAAAAAGGTCTAATTGGCAACAGTCATTTCTTTATTTCCTTTAACGGAAATTATTCAAATGTGATTGTTCCAGACGAATTGAAAAATGATAATAGTTCAGAAATTAAAATTATAATCCAACATCAATTTTGGGATTTAATATCAACAGACGATCATTTTGAGGTAACTTTATCATTTAATGGTGAAAGAAAAAAAATATCAATACCTTATAATGCTATAACATCGTTTAATGACCCTTCAGTAGGTTTTGGATTACAATTTAAACTTGAAAATGGTCAAAGCCAAACTAATAAAAACAATGATGAACAAGTTTCTGAGATTTCCTTGCCTAAAGAAACTGTTATCAAAGACAAAGATGATGACAATATCAAATCTGGAGAAATAGTTTCTTTAGATGCATTTCGAGATAAAAAATAAATTATAAACATATTATAATGGAGTGTTTTTTGAGCGAATTTAATTATTCACCAATGTTTCCTCTATCTGAGGATCAAACAGAATATATAAAAATATCTAATTCTTTTATTAAAACCACTAATATTAATGGTTTAGAAATATTATCTATTGATCCAAAAGCATTGACATTCCTAGCTCAAAAAGCATTTAAAGACGTTTCTCATTTATTAAGAAAATCTCATTTATTGCAATTAAAAAATATATTAGATGATAAAGAAGCCTCTCAAAACGACCACTTTGTTGCTATGACTATGTTAAAAAATGCAGCAATTTCTGCAAATGGCGTTTTACCTATGTGTCAAGACACTGGTACTGCAATAATACTAGGTTATAAAGGAGAAAATGTTTTTACAGGCGATGATGATGCTAAATCTTTATCTCTTGGCGTTTATAACACCTATCAAGAAAACAATCTCAGATTCTCTCAATTGGCTCCAATATCTATGTTTGAAGAGAAAAATACAGCAAATAATTTGCCTGCTGAAATTAGTTTATACGCGTCCGAAGGTTCTGAATATAAATTTGCATTTGTTCAAAAAGGTGGTGGCTCTGCTAATAAAAGCTTTTTATACCAACAAACTCCTGCAAAATTAAACCCTGTTGATTTAAAAAATTTCTTACACGAAGCGATTATATCTTTAGGCACAGCTGCTTGCCCGCCATATCATCTTTCAATAGTTATAGGAGGAACATCAGCAGAGTTAAATTTAAAAACTGTAAAACTGGGTTCAATGCGCTATTTAGACAATTTGCCGACAAAAGGAGATCCTAAAACAGGTCATGCGTTTAGAGATATCGAATGGGAAAAAACCGTATTAGAGATGACACGTCAAATGGGGATTGGAGCACAATTTGGAGGAAAATATTTTTGTCATGATGTTAGAGTTATCAGACTTCCAAGACATGGAGCATCTCTACCTATTGGTATAGGTGTCTCATGCTCTGCTGACAGACAAGTATTAGGGAAAATCAATAAAGATGGAATTTTTCTAGAAAAATTAGAAACTGACCCTGGTCAATTCCTACCTGAAGTAAACATTGATGATTTATCAGATGAAATTATAAAAATTGATTTAAATCAAAGTATGGGTAAAATTTTAAGTCAATTGAATGACTGTGAAATAAAAAGTCGTGTAAGCTTAACAGGACCTTTAATTGTTGCTAGAGATATAGCTCACGCTAAACTTCTTGAAAGATTAAAAAATGAAGGAAACCTTCCTGATTATATAAAAAATCATCCGGTATATTATGCTGGGCCGGCGAAAACACCAAAAGGAATGGCCTCGGGCTCGTTTGGACCTACGACAGCAGGAAGAATGGACGCATATGTTGATACTTTTCAAGAAAATGGAGGATCAATGGTTATGCTTGCAAAAGGAAACAGATCAGCACAAGTGAGAGATTCATGCAAAAAACATGGAGGGTTTTACTTAGGCACAATTGGAGGCACCGCTGCAAAAGTTGCACTTGACTGTATTAAAAAAATTGAAATATTAGAGTATGAAGAATTAGGCATGGAAGCTGTTTGGAAAATAGAAGTTGAAGATTTTCCTGCTTTTGTAGTTATGGATAACAAGGGAAATGATTTCTTTAAGATTTAATATGAAAAATTAAGATAGAAATTACCCAACCATTTTTTTCATCACTGAAAAAAGATCGGCTTTTCCTTCAAAGCCTATTCCAGGCAGTTCAGGAAGAGTTACAATACTATTTTCAACTTTTACACCATCAGGAAAGCCACCATAGGGTTGAAATAAGTCAGGATAAGATTCATTTCCTCCAAGACCTAACCCTGCAGCAATAGCTAATGACATCTGATGACCTCCATGAGGAATACATCTAGAGACATCCCAATCATGCTCTTTAAGCATATCAATAATTTTTAAATATTCAACTAATCCATAGCTCAATGCACAATCAAATTGAAGCCAATCAATGTTTTTTCTCATTCCTGCGTAACGAATTAAATTTCTAGCATCTTGCATTGAAAATAAATTTTCACCAGTAGCCATAGGGCCTTTATAATAATAAGAAAGCTCTCTTTGAAGCTCAAAATCAAGAGGATCACCAGGCTCTTCATACCAAAATAGATCATAGTTTGATAGAGCTTTTGCATAGTTAATAGCTGTCTTTAAATCAAAACGACCATTTGCATCGACTGCTAGCTTATCATTTGGACCTAAAATCTTTAATACGGCTTCAATTCTTTTACAGTCATCTGAAAGTGAAGCTCCTCCAATTTTTTTCTTAACAACTGAATAGCCTAGGTCAAGATATTTTTTAATCTCATTTGTAAGGCCATTAATCCCTTGATCTGGCCAATAATATCCACCTGCAGCATAAACAAAAACATCTCTATTAGCTTTACCATTACCATATTTTTCAGCAAGCAATTGATATAAAGGCTTTTCTTCTATTTTGGAAACAAGATCCCAAATAGCCATATCGATTGTTCCAACAGCAACAGAACGTTCCCCATGACCACCTGGTTTTTCATTAGTCATCATAATATTCCAAATTTTGACTGGATCAAAATTATTACCATTTTCATTCAATGTTTGATTAGTTTTAGCTTCTAATATTCTAGGTCCAAACCTCTCTCTTATAAGGTGTCCTTGGCCATATCTTCCATTAGAATTAAAACCATAGCCTATAACTGGCTTGCCATTCTTTATAACATCAGAACAAACCGCAACTAAACTTAAAGTCATTTTAGAGAAATCAATATATGCGTTCTTAATATTAGAACTAATAGGTTTAGTTTCTTCAATAATATTGGTAATTTTCATAAAAAATCCTAAATAAGTACTTTTAAATCAAATAATATATTTTTTAAAAAAATAGAGAATTTAAAAATTAATTAAATTAGAAAAATATGGAAATTGATAAGTTAAATTATAACTAAATCAGCCTTGACGAGCTTTAAATCTTGGGTTTTTTTTGTTAATTACGTATATACGACCTCTACGCTTAACTACCTGACAATTTCTGTCTCTAACTT
>CAJJBL010000002.1 GCA_905182395.1 alpha proteobacterium SCGC AAA536-G10
CCTCTTAACAGAGTAATAACTCTTCAAATCACATGGAACACGTTTAATGAAATAGTAATTTTCATTACGCAATAACACATGATTTGCTACACATTTGTTTCTCATATTGTTTCACACCACCAAGCACCGATTAAAATAACGCTTGATAATCAATGAGTTATGGAAACACATGGGGTGAAATGGTGCGGCTGAGAAGACTCGAACTTCCACGGATTATTCATCCACAGCGACCTCAACGCTGCGCGTCTACCAGTTCCGCCACAGCCGCACATAATTAAGTATAGAGTTTCGGATATCAAAAGCATATGTATAATGCAAGATAAATAATCTATAATATATTATATATTAAATTTAAAGGTATCTTAATTGAAAAATAAAATTGAATGGAAAGTTTCTGAAAAGCTTATTCACTATGATTATGCTCTATCTATAATGCAAGATAGAGTTTCAAACATTAAAAGTAATTTTGAAAAAGAACTTGTGTGGCTTTTACAACATGATTCAGTTTATACGGCAGGAACATCTGCAAAAGAAAAAGATCTTCTAAATAACAAAAAAATTTTAGTAAAATACACTGGTAGAGGTGGTCAATGGACATGGCATGGACCAGGCCAAAGAGTAGTATACGTAATGTTAAATTTAAAACAAAGACTTGCTGATATTAAAGCTTACGTAAATGCATTAGAAGAGTGGATTATTTTATCTTTAAAAGATTTTTCAATTAACGGTGTTAGATTAAAAAATAAACCAGGAGTATGGATTAAAAGTAAAGATAAAGGATATAATAAAATTGCAGCCTTAGGTGTTCGTATTTCCAGTTGGGTAACATGGCATGGAATATCCATTAATGTAAACCCAGATTTAGAGTTTTATAATGAAATAGTTCCATGTGGAATTTCAGATGCTGGAATTACAAGTATTCAAAATTTAAAGATCAAAATTACAATGGATGATTTAGATAAAAGTTTATATAAAAATTTTTTTATTGTTTTTGGAGATAATGGTATATTTAAAATTAAATAAAATTACTTGTTCTGATAAAAAGCTTTTCTAATCCAACGTCCATAATTTTTATTGCTTTTTTAGAATCTTCTTTCAAAGCATTCTTACTATCATTACTTCCATAGAAACCCTCTATGGGTCCTTCGTAATGTAAAATTTGGTTTCTTCTTATTCTCAACCATTTTAAGTTTTTTGATCTTTTGAAATCATTAAGATCCAATCCATCAATATAATTTAAGCTTCTCTCATCCATAATTACATTGTCTATAATAGTTAAGGATAGAATAATTACTGATGCCCACATTTTATTTTTAAATGCAATAATAATCTCATCATATAAAATCTTGGCGTGCGGATTTAAGAAAGGAATATAATTAGATGTTAATTTGTTATTCATTTTATATAATTTAACTATAAATCTAGTAATTAATTATGTTTTAATATTTCTACAAAAGAAATTATTCTATTTAATTCCTGTGATATTTTATCTCTTTTTTTTGCTGCATCTTCTTCTACCCCCCAATTTTTAGCTTGCCAAATCTCGTCTAAAAAAGAAAGTTCGAATACTTCTTTTTTTAAAATATCTCCTTTTAATACACATAGAGAAATGAAGATCGATCCTGAAATATTAGTTAACCTGTGTAATGCAGCAATTTCTTGATGAGAAAAGGTGTTCATTAGTAATTTTAGTTTTGGAAATATTTCTAGTGGTTGTGTTATAGGCATTACACCAGAACAAAAGTTGATTTCTAAATTTAAGTATTTTTTAATATTTAATAAAATTGGATTCCATGAATTATTTTGAATATTTATTAATTCATTTGGACCTTCCGCTCTATAGCAAATTAAATCTGTATTCACAAAGTTAAGCATATCGGTAATATATATATTTCTACTAAATTGTATTTTATCAATTGCAGTAGATAGCAATCCATAATAAATCATATTATCAGTATTAATTACTTTTTCTTTAATATCCCATTCTTGTGCTATTTCTTGTGCCATTTTAAGATTTAAAAAAATTAAATCTTTTTTCATTGGTGTTTTTAAAACTTTATTATCGAGTTGAACTTGAAATTGATTAGGCAAAATTTCTTTTACTTTTATATTCTTCCAAAATTTTTTCATATTAGTCAATAATATTTTTTAACAATATATTTAATTCATTTGCATCAGATACCAAATGATTAGCGCCAGCAGATAATAATAAATCCTTGCTGTTGTAACCCCATTTCACACCTATGCTAACAATACCTGCATTAACTCCTAATCCGATATCATTAATAGTATCTCCAATTATAAATGTTTTATCCTTAGTAACTCCCAACTCTTTCATGGCTCTTAAAGCCATAGCTGGATTAGGTTTAGGGATATTTTCATCTGTAGATAAAGTTATATCAAATATGTCTGATAAATCATGTTTTGCTAAACCATTTGTTAAACCAATTCGAGATTTATTAGTAGCGATACCAATTAGCCAATTATTTTTTTTTATATTATATAACAACTCAACCATACCAGGATAAAGTGGTTCATTTTGCAAACCTAGCTTTCCTTGTTCAGCATACCATGATCTATAGGCTTCTGAAATTTGCTCAGGGGTAACATTGTATCCTGGAGGCATATAAGCATCAAGAGCTACAGCTAGCGTTTTACCTATGTTTTCTCTTACCTTTAATGGATCAGGATCTGGAAGACCACACATTCTAAAAGCTTCAATAGCTCCTGTAACAATCATACCTGCAGAATCTACTATAGTGCCATCATAATCAAACAAAGCTAGTTTAAGATTTAAGTTCAAAATTAGTCTCCAATTACATATAAAATAATTTATTTATATTGTCAGGCAATGCTAAGCCTAAAAATTTTATGTTTTGTATAAATTGTTCTGGAAGTTTAGCCTCTATCAATTCTTTGTTTGGTAACCTTAAGGAGAAGGCATGTAATTGCAAATTATTTTTATTATTAGAACCCCATTTTATTTGATTTATACTATCATGACTTGATAACTCTTCATTAGATGACAAAATACCATCTAATCCTTTATACTTATTATCACCTACAATAGGAGAATTTATAGACTCTAGATGAACTCTTAATTGGTGAGTTCTACCTGTCTTTGGATTAAGGGCTAATAAAGCTACTCTAGATCCAACATTATCAAGAACCTTATATTCTGTTATAGCTTCTTTACCGCTATTTATATCAACTCTAACTCTCTGACTTCCATCTATACCAGATTTAATTAATGGTAAATTGATTGAACCAAAATCTAAATTAGGACAAGGAGAAACTAATGCTAAATAAGTTTTATTAATTTTATGATCTTTAAAGTATTTTGTTAACTCTTGAGCAGAAGTTTGTGTTTTTGCAATCAACAAAACTCCAGAGGTGTCTTTATCTAATCTGTGAACTAATTTTGGAATATCTTTGTTATAAAAAACACACTTTAACATATCATCCACATGATAATTTTGAGAACTTCCTCCTTGAACAGCTAATCCATTGGGTTTATTAATGGCCAACCAATCTTTAGTTTCCTTAATTAAAATTTCCTTAAATAAATCACTATAATATTTTTTTGTTTTTTCGCTGAATTCATCTTTCTTATACTGTTTTTCAAAAACAATATTTTCTGAATAATTAATTAATTGTCCAGAAATAACTTTTACAGATGATTTTGCTTTCTTTTCAGCTAATAAAATTTGACCAGATCTTAATAGTTTCTCTAAATTAGCTTGGTTAATATTACCTAATAACCTCCTAATGCATCTGTCTAGTCTAGCCCCATCTTCTGTTTTTGGAATAACTTTATTTAACATGTAATTAAAAACCACTATTATAAATTAAATTAATTGATAATTGATTATACACCAAATATCCATCCTTCTTTTTTTGATACACTTGGTACATTCCAATAATTATCCTTTCTTGAAAAAAACCTCAAAGCAGCCGATGATATAATTGCATCTGCATCATCTTGGTCAGGCCCTTCAATTTTTGTATTTTTTGATAAATTATTAGTTTCAAAAAAAGTTAAAGCTTTGTTTATATTTTCTAATGTATAACCTATTTTTTTATCTGGTTTTACACCTGCCATTCTAAAATAATAAGTAGGAAAAATTTCAACCGAAATACTTTTGTTTCTCATAATTATGTTTTCAAATGGCCATATACTTAAATTTTCTTTCAAAATATGAAGAAATCTCATTCCTGACAATGATCCTGTTCCAACTGCACCTGGACCAACACAATTAAAGGAAGGACTAGGTGAATGAATTTTATTTTTTGCATGTATTTCTGTTTTACGTCTTCTGCTCTGATAGTAGATACCTTTTAATCTAGGTGCATTATAATATTGAGAAAAAGGATTTTTTTTCCAAATTCCACCCCCATAAAAATTGTCTTTATCATGATTAAGATTATTTATTAATTTCCATAAATCATAAGGACAGGTAGGACTATCATTAATTCCAGGAAAATATGATGCCTTATCATAAAATGGGTATGAAAATGAGAAATCAAATCCAATTAGGGATTTTCTTTTTGATATTAACTCAAATATCCATTTTAATAACATACTTCTAGACCAATATCGTATATTAGGTCTAATAATTTTTGGAACTGCATTTCCTTTTTCACATAATGCTACACTTATACCTTTTTGAAAATTGTTTTTATTACCAGACCAATCAATACCTACAAAACAATCAAAATCCATATTTTTTGCTCAAAAAAAAACCGTTCTATTAAATTAGAACGGTTTATAAATTAAATTAAATTTATTATTACCCAGCCACCGCTTGTTTAGGTTCTTCTTGAGTATTGACATCACTTTGAACTGGACCACTATCTTTGCCTCTAGCATCTTCATCTCTATCTACTAGTTCTATTACTGCCATTGCAGCTGCATCTCCATATCTATAACCTGCTTTTAATACTCTTGTATATCCACCTTTTCTGTCCGCATATCTAGTTGCAAGTATATCAAATAATTTTGATACCATTGCGTCATCTCTTAATTTAGAAAAAGCTTGTCTTCGAGCATGTAAATCACCTTTTTTACCTAATGTAATTAATTTATCAACAATAGGTTTCATAGTTTTAGCTTTTGGAAGTGTTGTTATAATCTGTTCATGCTTAATTATTGCCTGAGCCATATTTTTAAATAAAGCTTTTCTATGTGAAGATGTTCTATTTAACTTCTTACCTTTTAATCTATGCTTCATTGGTATCTCCTAATAACTTATATAAAACTAAAATGGCTCTTCTATTCTTTTTACTAATTCTTCTATATTCTCAGGAGGCCAACTATCTATAACCATACCAAGTTCTAGACCCATAATTTTTAAAACTTCTCTTATTTCATTTAAACTTTTTCTTCCAAAATTAGGAGTACGTAGCATTTCTGGTTCAGATCTTAAAACCAAATCACCAATGTAAACGATATTATCATTCTTTAGACAATTAGCAGATCTTACTGAAAGTTCTAACTCATCTACTTTTCTAAGAAGATTTCTGTTAAAAGGAAGATCTTCAAGAACTTCTTGAACTTCTTCTTCTTCAGGCTCTTCAAAGTTAATGAAATTATGAAGTTGGTCTTGCATTATTCTTGCTGAAAAAGCTACTGCGTCTTCTGGTGTCACTGAACCATCTGTAGTGACAGTTAATGAAAGCTTGTCATAGTCTGTTTGTTGACCAACACGAGCATTATCAACATTATATGAAACTTGAACTACTGGACTATATATAGCATCAATAGGGATAACACCAATTGGAAGATCTTCATTCCTGATAGAAGATGAAGGAATATAACCTTTTCCATTTTCAATAGTAAATTCAACAGCAAAAATTGCACCATCATCTAAAGTACAAATTTCATGATCCTTATTCATAATTTCAATGTCTGAAGGACAATCAATCATACCTGCTGTAACTGTAATAGGACCCTTTACTGTTAACTGAACTTTTCTAGGTCCTTCAACATCCATTCTTACTTTAATACCTTTAACATTTAAAATAATGTCTGTTAAATCTTCTCTTACACCTGGTATTGAAGAAAACTCATGTAAAACACCTTGAACTTGAATTGAAGTAATCGCACTACCTTGAAGTGATGATAATAGAACTCTTCTTAGTGCATTTCCTAATGTCACTCCATATCCTCTTTCAAGAGGTTCTGCTATAATAGTTGCAGTAAATTCTGGATTAGTTTCTTGTTTAACTTCTAACTTAGAAGGTTTAATAAGTTCTTTCCAATTCTTTTCAATCATAATTACTCTCTATAAATAATAATTTAAATTTTTGTTTCTTCAACTATATAACTTTTATACTCTTCTACGTTTTTTAGGCCTACAACCATTATGCGGTATTGGAGTAACATCTCTTATAGAGTTCACTTGAAAACCTACAGTTTGAAGAGCTCTTAATGCTGACTCTCTTCCTGAACCTGGTCCTTGTACTTGGATATCAACAGTTTTAACACCGTGTTCAGATGCTTTTTTACCTGCATCTTCTGCTGCCAATTGAGCTGCATATGGAGTTGATTTTCTAGAGCCTTTAAACCCCATACTTCCACAAGAAGACCATGAAATGGCATTTCCTTGCACATCAGTAATTGTGATAACAGTATTGTTAAAAGAAGAGTTAACATGTGCAACAGCATTGGTAACATTCTTTTTTTCTTTACGTTTAACTTTTGTTTGGCTTGGTGACTTAACCATAATAATTTATTCTCCTAATAGGATTATTTCTTTTTACCAGCTATTGATTTTGCTGGCCCTTTACGTGTCCTGGCGTTAGTATGTGTCCTTTGACCTCTTACTGGTAGATTTTTCCTATGACGCAAACCTCTTAAACAACCAAGGTCAAGATACCTTTTAATATCCATGGATGTTTTTCTTCTTAAATCACCTTCAACTAAAAAATCAGTGTCTATCATTTCTCTTACTTTAGTAAGTTCATCCTCAGAAAGATTATTTATTCTTCTATCTTCTGTAATTCCTACTTGTTTACATATTTTTTTGGCGCCAGTTAAACCAATACCATGCACATATGTTAATGCTATATGCACCCTTTTATTTGTTGGTACATTAACTCCTGCTATTCGGGCCACTAAATATCTCCTTCTTTCTTTTATTAACAATTTAGATCAATTAAAAATTTAATGGATCGGGAATTATAATCATAACAGTCTAACAGTCAACCTCTTAAACTTCACCTATAGTTTTATAAAGATCATTAGAAACTTTTTCTATACTTTGCATACCATTAATTGAGATTAATCTATTTTTATCTTTATAATATTTTAAAACTGGTAACGTATCATTTTTGTATACTAGGATTCTGTTTTTTAGAATATCTACAGTATCATCATTTCTTATATCTAAATTTTCTTCTGCACGTTTTTCTATTCTATTAATCAATAAATTTTCATCTACTGTTAACTCAATTATATAATCTATTATAATTTTTTTGCTGTTTAACAATTCATCTAATTCATTTGCTTGATTTAAAGTTCTTGGAAAACCATCTAATATCATGCCATTTTTACAATCATCTTTATCAATTTTTTCTTCAATGATTGACATTATAATTTTATCGGAAACTAAATCACCTTTATCCATTATCAAACTTAGAGACTTACCTAATTCAGAACCTGATTTAATAGCTTCCCTTAACATGTCACCTGTTGATAATTGAATTATATTATATTTTTCAATTAAAAATTTAGCTTGGGTACCTTTCCCAGCTCCAGGAGGTCCAAAAAGTATGATATTCATTTACCTTCTTCCCCCTCTTAATTTAGTTTTCTTTATTAATCCTGAATATTTATGAGCGATTAAATGTGACTGAGCTTGGGCCACTGTGTCCATGGAAACAGTAACAACAATTAACAAACTTGTACCTCCAAGATAAAAAGGAATAGAGTATTTAGAAATTAATATTTCTGGAAGTATACACACCGCAGATAAATAACAAGCTCCTATTGCAGTAAGTCTGGTTAAAACAAAATCTAAATAATCAGCCGTAGGTGCACCAGGCCTTATTCCAGGAACATAGCCACCATTTCTTTTTAAATTATCAGCAGTTTCATCTGGATTAAAAACAATTGCCGTATAAAAAAAAGCAAAGAATACTATTAAACCTATATAAAGAGCTAAATATAATGGTTGTCCACGACCAAAATAGGAGTTTAAAAGCAAAACCCATTCCGAACTATCCGCGCCCAAACTTGCAAAAGATGAAATTGAAGTAGGTAAAAGTAATAATGCAGATGCAAAAATAGGGGGTATGACGCCAGGAACATTTATTTTTAATGGCAAATGAGACGAGTCTCCTCCAAACATTTTATTTCCCATTTGTCTTTTAGGATACTGTACAATTATTTTTCTTTGGGAACGTTCTATAAATACAATAAAAGCCACAACAGCAATTGCTAAAATAAAAATTGCTATTATTAAAAATGAAGAAATTGAACCTGTTCGTCCTTGTTCTAAAATTTGTGCCATTGCCCTAGGTAATTCAGCTACTATTCCTGAAAAAATAATTAATGAAACACCGTTGCCAATCCCTCTTGAAGTAATTTGCTCTCCTAGCCATAAAAGAAACATTACAGAGCCAACTAATGTAACAACCGTTGTTACCTTAAAAAAAACACCAGGATTAAGTACTATTGAACCAGCTGATCCCGATGTGCCTTCCAGCGCCACAGCAAAGCCATATGCTTGAACAGTAGCAAGAAGTACGGTTAGATATCGTGTATATTGATTTATAGTTTTTCTACCTGATTCACCATCTTTTTTTAATTGAGCCATTTGAGGTGAAATTGAGGTCATAAGTTGCATAATAATTGAAGCAGATATATATGGCAAAATAGTCAGTGCAAATATAGTCATACGACCTAAAGCACCTCCAGAAAACATGTTAAACATCCCTAAAACACCGCTATTTGCCTGATTAACAATTTCAGCCAATGCAATAGGATTAATCCCTGGAACAGGTATATAAGTACCTAATCTATAAACAATCAAGGCACCAAGTGTAAATAATATTCTTTGACGAAGCTCTGTCGCTTGACCGAAAACTCCAAACACACTTTCATTTGCCATAAATTAAGCCTCAGATTTCTCTATAATTATTTTATCTGATTTTTTTTTATTAAAAATTAATACAGTTCCACCTATTTTTTCTACATGAGCTTTTGCTGAAACTGAAGAAGCAGAAACTTCAATATTTATTTTAGATATTAATTCACCTTTACCAAGCAATTTAATCTTTTCATCCATTTTTTTAATTAGCCCAACTTTAAATAATTGTTCTGCATTAATAATATTAGCTGGATCAATTTTTTTATCTTTTATTAAACTTTCAATTTTATCTAGGTTGATTTCAGTATAAGTTGTTCTGAAAATATTTGTAAACCCTCTTTTAGGCAAACGTCTATGAATAGGCATTTGTCCACCTTCAAATCCTTTTATAGCTACACCTGATCTTGCTTTTTGACCTTTATGACCTTGGCCAGAAGTTTTTCCTGTTCCAGAACCTATACCTCTGCCAATTCGTTTTCTATTCTTAGTTGCTTCTTTATTATCTCTAATTTCATTTAACTTCATAGGTATTCTCCTGGTTAGTTTTTTAAAAAAACTAATTAACTTTAACTAAATGTTTAACTTTATTAATCATTCCTCTTACAGAAGCAGTGTCCTCTAACTCACGACTTCTTCCTATTTTATTTAAACCAAGACCAATTAATGTTTGTCTTTGATATGCTTTTCTTCCAATAGGACTTCTTTCTTGAGTAACTTTAACAAGTTTTTTATCTGACATCTTTATTTTCCTACTCAGTTTTAACTAGCTCTTCTTGAACAACATCATCTTTATTAAGCTTAGACTCATTACCATAAATTTCAGCTACTTTTCTACCTCTTTTGTTAGCAATGCTTCTTGGTGAAGACATTGAGCTAAAAGCATCAAAAGTAGCTTTAATCATATTATGAGGATTAGATGTTCCTATTGATTTTGCAACAATATCTTGAATTCCTAAAGTTTCAAAAACAGCTCTCATTGGACCACCAGCTATAATTCCAGTTCCAGCAGGCGCACTTCTTAAAACAACTCTACCAGCTCCATAATGACCTTTCATATCATGATGAAGTGTTCTACCTTCTCTTAAAGGGACTCTAACCATATTTTTTTTAGCATCATCAGTTGCTTTTTTTATTGCTTCAGGAACTTCTTTAGCTTTACCAGTTCCATATCCAACTTTACCTCTAGCATCGCCTACAACTACTATAGCTGCGAAGCCAAATCTTCTTCCACCTTTTACAACTTTAGCAACTCTGTTAATACCAACTAACTTGTCAACTAATTCGTTATCTTCATTTTGATTTTTTCTATCTTGCTTTTCTCTTCTAGCCATAACAAACCCCTAAAAAATTAATCCGCCTTCTCTAGCTGCTTCAGCTAGACTTTTTACTCTACCGTGATAAATGTAACCGCCTCTATCAAATACAACATTTGTAACACCTTCTTTTTTTGCTTTCTCAGCAATAATCTTTCCTACTATAGTGGCAACTTCTTTTGTGCCACCATTTTTAAATTTGGCCTTTACTTCACTATCTAAACTAGAAGCCGAAGTAACAGTTTCACCTTTAGTATCATCAATTATTTGTCCATAGATATGTTTGCCAGATCTAAAAACAGAAAGCCTTAACTTACCAGCAGATTTCTTTTTAAGAGCACTACGATTTCTTTGTTTTCTTCTATCATTTAAAGATATAAAATTACCCATATTTTCCTCTATTTCTTCTTACCTTCTTTGCGTAAAATGTATTCATTAACATAACGAATACCTTTACCTTTAAACGGTTCTGGCGGTCTTTTTGATCTAATAACTGCTGCAAACTGTCCTAATTTTTGTTTATCGGCTCCAGATATTGATAATTTTGTATTACCATCCATTTTAATACTTAATCCGTCAGGCACAACCATTTCAACAGCATGACTTAAACCAAGGCTTAATGACAATTTATTACCTTGCATCGAACCTCTGTAACCAACACCAACAATTTCCATCTCTTTTACATAACCAACGCTCACACCTTGAATTACATTATTAACAAGAGCTCTGGTTGTACCCCATAAAGCTCTACCTTTTGGGCTTTTATCATTAGGCACAACTGTAATTATATTATCCTTAATGCTAACTACAACCAACTTGTCAATTAAAGTACTTAATTCTCCTTTAGAACCTTTTGCAGATAATATATTACCTTCCTGTAAAACTTGAACACCTTCTGGAATAGTAATTTTAGACTGACCAACTCTAGACATTATTTATTTCTCCTAAAATACTTGACATAAAACTTCACCACCAACCTGAGCTGCTCTAGCTTCATTATCACTCATAACTCCTCTTGGAGTAGATATAATTGAAATACCAAGTCCATTATAAGTTTTAGGCAAGTCTTTAATTCCTGAATAAATTCTTCTACCCGGTGTAGAAACTCTTTTTATTTCACTTATAACCGGCTTACCATCATAGTATTTTAGTTCAATTTTAAATTCATTAATACCAGGACGTCTTTCAATTTGAGAATAGTTACGAATATAACCTTCTCTTTTAAGTACATCTAAAACATTTCCTCTAAATCTAGACGCGGGAGCATCAACAACAGATTTTTTAGCTGACTGGCCATTTCTAATTCTTGTTAACATATCCCCAAGCGTATCACTCATAGACATAATTATTACCTTTCTACCAACTAGATTTTACCATACCTGGGATCTGACCAGATAGGGCGTATTCACGTAATGCAATTCGAGACATTTTTAATTTTCTGTAGTAACCACGAGGCCTACCAGTTATCAAACATCTATTTCTAAGTCTAATTTTTGAACCATCTCTTGGCATTTCAGACAACTTTAATTGTGCAGCAAATCTTTCCTCAATTGGCAATGATCTGTCACTACAAATATCTTTTAACCTAGTACGCCTAGAGAGACTTTGTTTAACTTGTTTTTCTTTTCTTAAATTTTTTTGAATGGCGCTTTTTTTAGCCATATTACTCTCCTATTTAACTATTCTGATATAAAGGGAAAATCAAATCCCTTAAGTAATTCTTTTGCTTCATCATCAGTTTTAGCAGATGTTACAAAGATAATGTCCATTCCTCTTGCACTATCTACATTATCGTATTCAATTTCTGGAAAAACAAATTGTTCTTTTAAACCCATCGCATAATTACCATTGCCATCAAAGCTACTTGCATTAATTCCTCTGAAGTCTCTAACTCTTGGTAAAGCTATATTAATAAATCTATCTATAAATTCGTACATTTTTTTTCGTCTTAATGTGACTTTAACTCCAATTGGCATACCTTCACGTAGCTTAAAACTAGCATTAGCCTTTTTAGACTTAGTTATTATTGGCTTTTGACCAGTTATTGAAGCTAATTCACTTGCTGCAGAGTCAATTTTTTTACTATCTTTAACAGCCTCTCCTACACCCATGTTAATAACAACTTTTTCTAGTCTAGGAATCTTCATAATATTCTTATAACTAAATTTTTCTGTTAAATTTTTAGTAATTTCATTATTATATTTATCTTGTAGACGAACCGACATCTATTTTCTCCAATTTATTTATCTAATAAAGAACCTGACACAACGGCAAATCTTTTCTTAATGCCATCTTCAGTTTTATATTTTACTCTTGTTGGCTTACCAGTATCAGGGTCAATATGTGCGACATTTGAAATATGTATTGAAGCCTCAATTTCATCAATCTTACCAGGATTTTCTTGTGTTGCTTTTCTATGCTTTTTTACAATATTAATACCTTGCACAAGCACCCTTTCTTTTTCCTTAAGAACAGATGTAACACTTCCTGATTTACCTTTATCTTTTCCAGCCAATACAATAACTGTATCACCTTTTTTTATCTTAAACTTTTTATTCATTATAAAACTTCCGGAGCTAGTGAAACTATTTTCATGAATTGCTTACTTCTCAACTCACGGGTAACTGGACCAAATATTCTTGTGCCTATTGGTTCATTGCTTTTATTAACTAAAACAGCTGCGTTTTTATCGAATCTTATACATGTACCGTCATTTCTTCTCACTTCTTTTCTAGTTCTCACAATTAAAGCTCTATGAACTTCACCCTTTTTTACTTTACCCCTTGGAATTGCTTCTTTAATCGAAACAACGATTACATCACCAACTCCAGCTGTTTTTCTTCCAGAACCACCAAGAACTTTAATACATTGTACTCTTCTTGCCCCTGAATTATCAGCAACTTCTAAATTACTTTGCATTTGAATCATAACATTTCTCCTAAAAAGACACTATATTAGTATATAACTTCAAAACGTTTATTCTTGGAAATAGGAGCACATTCCTTAATACTAACTGTGTCACCTTCTTTAAATTTATTTTCACTATCATGTGCAGCAAATTTTTTTGATTTTGTAACAAACTTTTTATACATTGGATGCATTATTCTTCTTTCAACAATTACTGTAATCGTTTTATCAGCCTTATTGCTTGTTACTTTTCCAATTAATATTCTTTTTGGCATTTAAAAATTCCCTATACTTCTATTGTTGCACTGCTATTTAAAATAGTTTTAATACAAGCAATTTCTCGCCTTACTTGCTTAAACCTAGCAGGACTTTCATTTTGGCCATTCGTAACTTGAAAGCGTAAATTAAATTGCTCTTTTCGTAGCGAAGTTAATTGCAACTTAAGTTCATCAACAGTCTTTACTTTTAAATCTTTGGCTTTATGTCTGGCCATTTCACCCTCTTTTTAAAACTATTCACCTAATTTTTTAACAACTTTAGTATGCATTGGAAGCTTTGCAGCAGCTAAACTTAAAGCTTTTTTTGCATCTTCTTCTGATACCCCGTCTAATTCGAACATAATACGACCAGGCTTAACTCTACAAACCCAAAATTCAGGAGAGCCTTTACCTTTTCCCATCCTTACTTCTGCAGGCTTACTAGAAACAGGTATATCTGGAAATATTCTAATCCAAACTCTTCCTGCTCTCCTTAAATGTCTGGTAATTGCTCTTCGAGCCGCCTCAATTTGTCTAGCTGAAACCCTTTCAGGCTCAGTAGCCTTAAGTCCAAACGAACCAAAGTTTAACTTAGTTCCACCTTTAGCTAACCCATGAATTCTTCCTTTATGAGCTTTTCTAAATTTAGTTCTTTTAGGTTGCAACATAATACTTATCCTTGATCAACTGATTTATTATTAGTATTTTTTATTGATCCAGCTAGACGTTTATCTTGAGCCATGGGATCATGCTCCAGAACTTCACCTTTAAATATCCAAACTTTAACACCTGTAGCCCCATAAGTAGTAAAGCCAGTTGATTCACCGTAGTCAACGTCTGCTCTTAATGTATGCAAAGGTACTCTTCCCTCTCGATACCATTCAGTTCTTGCTATCTCTGCACCGCCAAGTCTGCCAGCACAATTAATTCTGATACCTTCTGCTCCAAGTCGCATTGATGATTGAACAGCTCTTTTCATAGCTCTCCTAAAAGCAACCCTTTTTTCAAGTTGCTGAGCAATACCATCAGCAACTAATTTTGCATCTAATTCTGGTTTTCTTATTTCTATAATATTAAGACTAATTTCAACACCAGACTGCTTGGCTAAATAAGCCTTTAATGTTTCAATATCCTGACCTTTTTTACCAATTACTAAACCTGGTCTACCAGCATATATAGAAATTCTGGCCCTTCCTGCAGGTCTTTCTATAACAATTTTACTAATAGCTGCCGCTTTTAATTTATCAAATAAATATTTTCTTAAATTAATGTCTTGATGCAAAAGATCTGCATAAGCACGGCCACCGAACCATCTAGAATCCCATGTTCTGTTAATTCCTAATCTTAATCCAACTGGATGTGATTTTTGTCCCATTTTATTTACTTTCCTGTTCTGATAAAATAATTGTCAGATGAGAATAAGGTTTTAT
Source organism: alpha proteobacterium SCGC AAA536-G10 (assembly GCA_905182395.1). GTDB lineage: Bacteria > Pseudomonadota > Alphaproteobacteria > Puniceispirillales > Marisalimonadaceae > CAJJBL01. The sequence goes on from CAJJBL010000002.1 coordinate 15,000, forward strand.
GATTTTTGCTCCACGACCTCTTGCTCTTGCATGAAAACGCTTCATAACTACACCTTTACCAACGTAAGCTTCTTTAACTACTAGTTTATCAACATCTAAGGAATGATTGTTTTCAGCATTTGCAATACATGAACGGAGAGCTTTTTCTACATCATTAGATATGCGTCTTTTTGAAAACTGTAAAATTGATAATGCTTTTGAAGCCGATTGATTTCTTATCATCTGAGCAACAAGATTAATCTTCTGAGGACTAACTCTGACATTCCTCAAAACAACTTTGGCCTCATTATCTAGCTCTCTACGTTTATTTTTTTCTTTTCCCATTAGTTTTCCTATCGCTTAGATTTTTTATCAGCGGTGTGTCCATAAAAAGTTCTTGTTGGAGAAAATTCTCCAAGTTTATGACCAACCATTGCCTCACTTATTGTTACAGGAATAAACTTTTTACCATTATGCACTCCAAATGTAAGCCCCACAAATTGTGGCATTACAGTAGACCTTCTTGACCATGTTTTAATAACATCATTTCTACCTGATTCTCTTGCTACATCTGCTTTTTTTAATAAATAACCGTCCACAAAGGGACCTTTCCATATAGATCTTGACATATAAATAACCCTACGCTTTTCTTCGTCTAATAATTAATTTATCTGTTCTCTTATTATTTCTTGTTCTATTACCTTTAGTACCCTTACCCCAAGGAGTAACAGGATGCCTTCCTCCTGATGTTCTCCCCTCACCTCCACCATGTGGATGATCAACAGGATTCATAGCAACACCTCTAACTGTAGGCCTTCTTCCCAACCATCTGCTTCTACCAGCTTTACCTAGATTAGTATTTTGATTATCTGGATTCGAAACAGCACCAACAGAACACATACATGAAGATAATACAAACCTAACTTCACCTGAGGTTAATCTTAATATTGAGTAAGACAAGTCTTTACCAATCAATTGAACATACGATCCGGCCGACCTAGCTATTTGACCACCTTTTCCTGGTTTTAACTCAATATTATGAAGAATTGTACCAACAGGAACTGATGATAAAGGCATAGAATTACCTGGCTTTATATCTGCTTTTTGTGATGATATCACCTTATCACCAACATTTAATCTTTGTGGGGCAATTATATAGTTTAAAATACCATCTTCATATTTAATCAAAGCTATGAAAGCAGTCCTATTTGGATCATATTCAATTCTTTCTACGGTACCAACAACATCACATTTAGTTCTTTTAAAGTCTATAATGCGATAACGTCTTTTATGACCGCCACCTCTATCCCACATAGTAACACGACCTGAATTATTTCTACCACCAGCCCTATTCAAACCTTCTGTCAAAGTTTTAATTGGCTTACCTTTAAAGAGATCACTCTTATCAACTAAGACTAATCCTCTTTGGCCTGGTGTATTTGGCTTGAATTTTTTTAATGGCATCCTATGCTCCTACTGACAAATCTATAGTATTACCAGGAGCCAATGTTACTATAGCTTTTTTAGTATCTACTCTACGACCGATTATACCCTTGAACCTTTTGGTTTTTCCTTTTAATAAAATAGTATTTACTGATTTTACTTTTACAGAGAAAATTTTCTCTACAGATGATTTAATATCTATTTTTGTCGCTGTAGTTGGCACTGCAAAAACAACTTTATTAAATTCAGATAATTGAGTAGCTTTTTCAGTTACTAATGGATTAAGAATAACTTGATAGGCTTTATTAATATTAACCCTTGGGTCAACTCTTTTTCTAGCTCTTATACTCATACAAAACGCCCCTCAAGCAACTTAACAGCATCATCGGTAATTATTAAATTTTCTTTTCGAACAATATCATAGACGTTTAAACCTGCATGCGACAACAAATCAACATGAATAATATTATTAGCTGCCCTTTGAAAGTTTAGATCCACAGAATCACCTGTTATCACCAGTAAATTTTTAAAACCCATAGCATCAAGTTTCTTTTTTAAAGAAGCTGATTTACCATCACACTTAACGTTTTCTAGAATAAACAATTTACCCAACCTAGCTTTAGCTGACAAAGCTGAGCGCAAACCTAAAAGTCGAACTTTTTTGTTAAGACTATGTGAATGAGAATGAACGACTGGACCATGAGCACTACCACCACCCCTAAACTGAGATACTGCAGCTGAACCGTGCCTTGCATTACCTGTACCTTTTTGTTTATACATTTTAGCAGTCGTCATCTTAATATCCGCACGTGTTTTAACACTATGATTACCAAGCCTACGCTTTGCTAACTGCCACCTTACAACCCTAGCCATAATGTCTGACCTCGGCTCTATACCAAAAACAAAATCACTAAGCTCTATTTCTTTTCCTGGTTTATTATCAATATTTATAACCTTAATCTTCAACGTCTCCTCCTAATTTATCTGATTTGACATCATTGTTTTCTGAATCTAATTTTTTAATATCAGTATCAGGAGCAAATTCTTCTTCTTTAACTACTTTAGAATTATTTACAAATAAACCAGCTGGAAAAGGTGCTTCATCAGGAAGCTTATGCTTGTAAGCATCACTTATCATTATTATTCCATTTTTTGATCCAGGAACAGAACCTTGTACTAGAATAAGATTATCATCTTCTAATAATTTTACTACAGTAAGGTTTTGGGTAGTAATACGAACATTACCCATTTGACCAGCCATCTTTTTACCTTTCCAAACTCTACCAGGATCTTGACTGTTACCAGTAGATCCATGAGCCCTATGACTTACAGATACACCATGAGAAGCCATCATACCGCCAAAATTATGTCTTTTCATTGAACCAGCAAAACCTTTACCTTGAGAAGTACCAACTACATCAACTTTTTGACCTACTACGAAGTGATTAACTGAAATCTTATCTCCAACGTTTAATAAAGCATCTTCAGAAACAACAAATTCAGCAAGACGTTCTTTTGGCTCAACGCCGGCCTTAGCAAAAACACCTCTCATTGGTTTAGTAGTATGCTTTGCCTTGCGGGTTCCAAAACCTAATTGAACAGCTAAATATCCATCTTTCTCCAGTGACCTAGTTGAAACAACTTCAACATCTTCAAGCCTAAGCACAGTTACAGGAATGTGCTCACCACCATCATTGAAAACCCTGGACATACCTAATTTTCTTACTATAACACCGCAGCGCATGATTAAATCCTTTAAATCTTAATTTCAACATCTACACCAGACGCTAGGTCTAGCTTCATAAGTGCATCAACAGTTTGTGGAGTAGGCTCAATAATATCCAAAACTCTTTTATGAGTTCTCATTTCAAATTGCTCTCTACTCTTTTTGTCAACATGAGGCCCTCTTAAAACAGTAAATCTATTAAGAGAAGTTGGAAGAGGAATAGGACCACGTACTTGAGCACCAGTTCTTCTTGCTGTACTTACAATCTCAGAAGTAGATTGATCTAGTATTCTATGATCAAATGCCTTTAATCTTATTCTTATATTTTGACTAACCATTAACTATCTCGATTCTATTAATTACTATTGTTTCTTTTAAGCTTCGATGCTCGTTACAACACCAGCGCCAACAGTTCTGCCGCCTTCTCTAATAGCAAATCTTAAGCCTTCATCCATTGCAATAGGCGCAATCAATTCAACCGTTACTGCTATATTATCACCAGGCATAACCATTTCTGTACCCGCAGGAAGCTCAACAGCACCTGTAACGTCTGTTGTTCTAAAGTAGAATTGTGGACGATAGTTGCTAAAAAATGGAGTATGCCTTCCACCTTCATCTTTTGTTAAGATATAAGCTTCGCCTTTAAATTTTGTGTGTGGCTTGATAGATCCAGGAGCCGTTAAAACTTGACCACGCTCAACATCTTCTCTTTTTGTTCCACGTAAAAGAACACCAACGTTATCACCAGCTTCACCTGAATCCAACAATTTACGGAACATTTCAACACCAGTACATGTGGTTTTCACAGTATCTTTAATACCAACTATTTCAATCTCTTCACCAACTTTTACAATACCTCTTTCTATACGGCCTGTAACAACAGTACCTCTTCCAGAAATTGAGAACACATCCTCAATAGGCATTAAAAAAGGCTTATCTTTATCACGTGCTGGCTGTGGGATATATGAATCAACAGCAGCCATTAATTCATTGATAGAATCAACTCCAATTTTTGGGTCACGATCTTCTAGCGCAGCCAAGGCACTTCCCTTAATAATAGGAATATCATCTCCTGGAAAATCATAACTACTTAAAAGCTCACGAACCTCAAGCTCAACTAATTCCAAAAGCTCCTCATCATCAACCTGATCAACTTTATTCATATAAACAACAAGTGAAGGCACACCAACCTGACGAGCTAACAAGATATGCTCTTTTGTTTGTGGCATAGGACCATCAGCTGCATTGACAACTAGTATAGCTCCGTCCATTTGTGCAGCACCAGTAATCATGTTCTTAACATAATCAGCGTGACCAGGACAATCAACGTGTGCATAATGACGATTTTCTGTTGAATACTCAACGTGTGCAGTCGATATAGTAATGCCTCTTTCTCTTTCTTCAGGGGCTTTATCAATCTGATCATAAGCAGAAAAATCAGCGCGACCAGCAGCGGCCATAACCTTTGTAATAGCTGCAGTTAATGTAGTTTTACCATGATCAACGTGACCAATTGTTCCAATATTACAATGTGGCTTACTACGATCAAATTTCTCTTTAGACATCTTTATGACCTTTCTTTAAAATTATTTAATTACGCTAATTTTGCTTTTACTTCATCAGCTACTGCTTGAGGGACTTGATCATAATGATCAAATATCATTGTATACTGAGCCCTACCTTGACTCATTGACCTTAAATTATTTACATAACCAAACATATTAGCAAGAGGAACCATTGCTTTAATAACTTGAGCATTACCTCTAGCATCCATGCCATTAACCTGACCTCTTCTGCTATTTAAATCACCTATGATATCTCCCATATATTCTTCAGGAGTAACACATTCAACTTTCATAATCGGTTCAAGTAAAACAGGTGAAGCCTTCTTCATCCCTTCACGAAAAGCAGCACGGGCAGCAATCTCAAAAGCCATAACAGATGAATCAACATCATGATAAGCACCATCATGCAAATTAACTTTAAAATCAATAGCAGGAAATCCCGCTATAATTCCAGATTCCTTAGATTGCCTAAGACCCTTTTCAACACCAGGAATGTACTCTGTAGGTATATTCCCTCCCTTAATTGAATTAACAAACTCAAAATCTTTGTCAGGGTTTGGAGAAAAAGTCATTTTAACTCTAGCAAACTGACCAGAACCACCTGATTGCTTCTTGTGCGTATAATCTACTTCTATTTCTTTAGTAATAGTTTCCCTATAAGCAACTTGAGGGGCACCAATATTTGCTTCAACCTTGAATTCTCTTTTTAAACGATCAATTAAAATATCTAGATGTAATTCACCCATACCCTTCATAATAGTCTGACCTGATTCTATGTCAGTTGAAACTTGAAATGAAGGATCTTCCGCCGCTAATCTAGCAAGCCCAGTGGACATTTTCTCTTGATCATTTTTTGACTTGGGCTCTACAGCTATCTCTATAACAGGAGCAGGAAAAGTCATCGTCTCCAAAACAACAGGCTTAACAGGATCACATAAAGTGTCACCTGTGGTAGTTTCTTTCATACCCGCCAAAGCGACAATATCACCTGCAAAAGCTTCTTCTATCTCTTCTCTGTTATTTGAATGCATCATCATCATTCTACCAACACGCTCTTTTTTACCCTTTGTTGCATTCATAAGAGCATCGCCCTTTTTTATCATTCCTGAATAAAGTCTAACAAAAGTTAAAGAACCAACAAAAGGGTCATTCATTATCTTAAAAGCCAAACCTGAGAATGGCTCAGAATCATCGGCTTTTCTCTCAACATTTCTAACTTCATTAGAATCACTTGGAAGAAACCCCATGTAAGGAGGAACATCAAGAGGGTCTGGAAGGTAGTCAATAACACCATTTAGCATAGTTTGAACACCTTTGTTCTTAAACGCTGACCCACATAACACTGGAACAAAGTCCATTGCTAAAGTTCCTTTTCTAATTAGCTCACGGAGAGAAATCTCATCGGGCTCCTCGCCTTCAAGATACTTCTCCATCCAACCATCATCTTGATCAACAGCCAATTCAAGAAGCGCAGCCCTCATACTTAGAGCTTTCTCTAAGAGATCTTCCCTTATGTCTCTAATTGACCATGTTGCGCCTAAATCTTCAGAATCCCAGACCCACTCTTTCATAGAAACAAGATCTATAAGGCCGGCAAAATCATTCTCTGACCCTATAGGCATATTAATAGCCATAGGCGTAGCGCCGGTTCTATCTTTAATCATATCAACACATTTATAGAAATCAGCGCCAATCTTATCCATCTTATTGACATAAACTATTCTAGGAACCTTGTATCTATCAGCCTGCCTCCAAACCGTTTCAGTTTGGGGCTCTATTCCAGCGTTAGCATCAAGCACAACTATAGCACCATCGAGAACAGCTAAAGAACGCTCAACTTCAATCGTGAAATCAACGTGACCAGGAGTATCAATAATATTAAATCTAAATTTTGCCTCTTCTTCAGTAGTCCCATAATGAGTATCAAAACCTACACCATCATTAGTTCTTAACCAAAAACAAGTTGTAGCAGCAGAGGTTATCGTAATTCCACGTTCCTGCTCCTGCTCCATCCAATCCATCGTAGCGTTACCATCATGAACCTCTCCGATTTTATGAGACTTTCCTGTATAGAATAATACACGCTCCGTAGTTGTAGTTTTGCCTGCGTCAATATGCGCAATTATACCAAAATTTCTATATCTTTTTAAATTATAACCACGTGACATTACTTATCCTTAAAATTTATTTTACCAACGATAATGAGAAAAAGCCTTGTTTGCTTCAGCCATCTTATGAGTATCTTCTCGTTTTTTAACTGAAGCTCCTCTATTCGCAGAAGCATCCATCAACTCACCACTCAATCTCTCAGTCATTGAATTCTCAGATCTTTTTCTACTACTATTTATCAACCACCTAATTGCTAAAGCTAAAGCTCTTTCTGAGCGAACCTCAACAGGCACCTGATAAGTAGCTCCACCAACTCTTCTTGAACGAACTTCAAGCTGAGGTTGCACATTTTCTAATGCGTCATGAAAAACCTTTACAGGCTCACTTCCTACTTTTTTTTCAATAGCTTCAAAAGCACCATAAACTATTTTTTCTGCAGTTGACCTTTTTCCATCGAACATCAAACAAGATGTAAATTTAGACACGGTTTTATCACCATACTTAGGATCAGGCATAACATCTCTTTTAACTGCTTTTCTTCGCCTAGACATATCTATTATCCTTTTTATTTAGGTCTTTTTGCACCATACTTAGATCTTCTTTGACGCCTATCATTAACACCTTGAGTATCTAACGTACCTCTAATTACATGATATCTAACTCCTGGCAAATCTTTTACACGACCACCTCTAATAAGAACAACTGAGTGCTCCTGTAAATTATGGCCTTCTCCAGGAATATATGATGTAACTTCAAAGCCATTTGTTAACCTTATTCTTGCAACTTTTCTGAGCGCTGAGTTAGGCTTCTTAGGCGTAGTGGTGTAAACTCTAGTACAAACACCTCTTTTTTGAGGACAAGCCTGCATTGCAGGAACCTTGGTTTTATTAATTGGCCTTGCTCGCCCATGCCTTATCAGCTGATTAATTGTAGGCATATTTTTTTCCTTCATTAAAGAGATTAATGGTTGCTAAAAAAACAATTATTCTTAATTTTTATTTTATCAAATCCTTAAATATCAAACTAGCGTCTAGCATTAGCTACC
>CAJJBL010000003.1 GCA_905182395.1 alpha proteobacterium SCGC AAA536-G10
TTTTTTGAAATTGCTCTAAGTTCAAGTGTTAAGCTAGATTGAACTTCTGAGAGCTTATCATTATTTAATTCACCTAATTGTTTTAAGATTGTAGCAATTTTAATTAATTGATCTTTCACGCTTCTCTCATCATCTAACTTTTCAACAAGTCTATTCATTACAATTGAAAGTTCATTAATACTTTCATTTGTTCTTATTTTCTCATTTTCATTTTGGTGAGCCCTTTTTGCTATAATTGCAAGACTTTCAATTGCAGCTTCACTTAATCCAGAATTTCCTAATTCACTTGTAGTAAATATAGCCATCTGAGATAACCAATCTTCTAATTCGTTAAAAAACCTGTTGCTTGCTTGTCCCACTTGTAAATCTAGAAAACCTAATATTAACGACCCAGCTAAGCCAAATAAAGAGGAAGAAAATGCTGTTGACATACCGTCTAAAGGAGCACTTAGTCCTTTTTGAATATCCATAAATAGTGAATTCACATTATTCTTTTCTAATCCACTAGGGTTAAAATCAATAGTATTTATAACTCCAGAAACAGATGAGATTGTTTGTAGTAAACCCCAAAATGTTCCTAGGAGGCCAAGAAATACTAGTAATCCAATCATATACCTTAAAATTTCTCTGCTTTCGTCTAATCTTGAAGAGACGCCGTCTAATATTGTACTCAAAGAATTAGCTGATAAAGAGGGGTTTTCTTTTCTGTTTTCATTAAGAACTGCGGCAACAGGAGCCAATAAAACAGGTTTTATTTTTACAGCTATATTTGCAGGCATTAATGTATCTTTTCTTTTAATAAACTTAAGCCATTTTGATTCTCTGCTTAATCTAAAGGTTTGACGAAAGGAAAACATTATTCCAATAAAAAAGGTTGCTATTATAACACCATTTAAAGCTGAATTTCCTTCAAAAGCTTGTTTTAAAGGTTCAAATAAAAAGCCAATTAAAAGCATTACTATTAGAAGTAAAAGTAACATTCTAAACGCGTATTTATTGGGATCTGTCATAGTCATAATCCTTTAAATTTTATTTATATAATTTATAAAAAACATTTAAACATGACTTTTTAATGACCTAAAAGACTTTTTTATTAATAGTTTGTATTTTTTTTAAAATATCTCTGTGGATAGTAGGATTTGCTGCAATTATTTCTTCTTCAGTTGAGTCATAAGCTCTTTTGGATTTAAAATTTGAAATATATCCTCCAGCTTCTTTAATAAGCAATTCTCCACAAGCAATTTCATTTAGTTTTAAACTATTAGATAAAAAGCAGTCGATTTTACCTGCCGCTAACCATGCAAAACTTAAAGCTGAAGAGCCAAACTCACGAGTAATTAAGGAATGTTCCAATATTAAGTCCTTAACAATTTTATTAAATTTTGTATTACTTAAATTATTATTTATAGAAACATTACGATGAATTGAAAAAACGCAGGAATTTAATGTATTTCTTTTTGAAACTCTTATTCTTCTATCATTCAAAAAAGAGCCTTTTCCTTTTTCTGCAAAATATATTTCATCACGAAGTGGATCTATAACTACAGTGACGATAATTTCATTGTTATATTCCACTGAAACAGAAATTGCAAAATGAGGAAACCCGTGAGAAAAATTTACTTTTCCATTTAACGTGTCTATTACCCAAAAATATTGATCTGTTTTAGTTTCATCATTACTTTGGCTGGATTTGAATAACCAATCAGGACGAGCCTTAGATAAATCTTCGATAAGTGAGATGTCTATTTGTTTTTCAGCTTTAGTAACAAAATCAACTATAGAGTTTGGTGAAAGTTGTAAATTTTCAACTTCTCCAAAGTCTCTTAAGAGCTTTCTTGTTACTTTATTCAATGCCTGAAAAATAACATTTAAAAGAGGAGATTTATTCGCCATTTTAACTCCGATAGTAATAATTTTATTTTTATAGAATTTAACTTTAAACTTTTGCTTTTTCTACGTATGCACTATCTGAAGGTCTCACTACTATCTTTGTTCCAACTTCTATATGTCCTGGAACCATTACTTTAACACCGTTTTTAAGAACGGCAGGTTTAAAAGATGAGGAAGCTGTTTGTCCTTTTATAACCGCATCAGCTTCAACAATTTCTTCAATACAAGTGTCAGGCATATTAACAGATACTGGTTCATCATTATAACTATTTATAATTACATTCATTCCATCTTGAAGAAATGCTGATTGATCTCCTATCATTTTTTCATTGATATTGACTTGTTCAAATGTTTGATTATTCATAAAAATTAGATTCTCATCTTCTTTGTATAAAAAAATAAAAGAACTTTCTTCTAATATAACTCTTTCTATATTTTCAGATGATCTAAACCTTTCATTTAATTTTGTTCCATCTTTTAAGTTACGAAGTTCTATCTGAGCAAATGCGCCACCTTTCCCAGGTTTTACATGACTCGTTTTTACAGCTATCCATAAGCCACTCTTATGTTCAATAACATTTCCTGGTTTGATTGTATTGCCATTAACTTTCACAATTACTTCCCTTTATATATGTTAGTAACTTCATTAAGTAAATTTAAGGCTTCTTTTTCATGTCTTTGAAAAGAGTTTCTTCCAATTATAGATCCACTAGCTCCACCATTATATAAATCTTTTATTTCGTTAATTAGGCCTTCTTTATTCTTTGCATTCCCTCCTGAAAAAACAACGAGCCTCTTACCTTGGAAACAAGATTGCACTACATGTTTGATTCTATCAGGAAGGGTATCAACTGGAATTTTTTCTGAAATGTAAATTTTTTTGGCATCTTCAAGTTCTAGGTGAGATGTAGGTGGTTTAACTTTAATTATATGAGCACCTATCAAAGCGGCAATATGAGCAGCGTAAGCTACTATATCAATTGCAGTTTCACCTTCTTTACTAATGTTGCCTCCTCTTGGGTAGCTCCAAATTACAACTGCAAGACCTGCATCCTTTGCTTCTCTTGCCATTTCTTGAACGTCAGAGATCATATCTAATGCCTCATCTGAGCCAGGGTATATTGTAAATCCAATGGCTGAACATCCTAGTCTAATAGCTTCTTGCACAGAGCCTGTAATTGCTTGAGTAGGCGCATCTTTTTCTCTTGATAATGAGTTGCCACTATTTGTTTTCATAATTAAAGGAACTTGACCAGCAAAAGTGTCAGCACCTGCCTCCAGCATCCCTAATGGCGCTGCAAAAGCTGACAAACCAGCATTGATTGCTAACTTAAAAT
>CAJJBL010000004.1 GCA_905182395.1 alpha proteobacterium SCGC AAA536-G10
TGGGTTTAGAACGTCGTGAGACAGTTCGGTCCCTATCTGCCGTGGGTGTTCGAATCTTGAGAGGAGCTGTCCCTAGTACGAGAGGACCGGGATGGACGCACCTCTGGTGTACCAGTTGTCACGCCAGTGGCATCGCTGGGTAGCTATGTGCGGAAAGGATAACTGCTGAAAGCATCTAAGCGGGAAGCCTCCCTCAAAACTAGGATTCGCCGAGAACCGTGGAAGACTACCACGTTGATAGGCTAGGTGTGGAAGCACAGTAATGTGTGAAGCTAACTAGTACTAATAGTTCGATCGGCTTGATCGTGACCGTCATGAAAGTAGAAACCGGAAGTTTCTCTTCTATGACTTTAACGTAAGCTATTATTTGGATCATCTTCTTTAAGTAATCTATGAGGCTAAATGGCTTGGTGATTATGGCACAGATGTCCCACCCGATCCCATTCCGAACTCGGCCGTGAAATTCTGTAGCGCTGATGGTACTGCATCTTAAGGTGTGGGAGAGTAAGTCGTTGCCAGGCCTTTTAGCCTCATAGATAAACTATTTCAAAGAGTCTATATGACGCGGGGTGGAGCAGCCCGGTAGCTCGTCAGGCTCATAACCTGAAGGTCGTAGGTTCAAATCCTACCCCCGCAACCAACTAAATAATTTAATATCAATGACTTGAACACCATAGTGGTGTTTTTTTCGTTTAAGCTTTAAAATATTGTCGCATTCATTGCTGCTTTTAAATTAAAATAACTCTTAAACGTATCTCCGAAATACTGGTATCAAAAGTCCTAGCTATAGTTAACTCACATTTTACAAGCTGATACTTCTGTATACCTAAGTATTACTAATGAGCTCGTAGAAAAGATTAATTAAATTTTGAGTCATATTTGAAAAATTAACTAATGCACTAATAAGAAACAAAAAAAATAAAAAGAAGAAGTATATTAAAATACAAACTAAATTTGAAGAGTTGATCTTAAACCTCTTGGATCAACCCATCCAATCATACCATCATTTCTTTTATATATCATATTTAAGCCACTATGATTTACGTTTCTAAACATCAAAGCAGGCTTAAAATCACTAGATAATTTTTCAACGGCTTGAGTAACTGTTAGTATTTCAATATCGCTATCAATTTCTGCAAAAATTAAAGGTATTTTTTCATTAACATTATCAAATTGATTTGTTAATTTAAAAGCATCAACGTTAAAATTTAATAAATTATGTTTATCGAATGATTTAACACGTGAATGATTTTTAATTTTTCTTTTATATCGTCTTAATTGTTTAGATAATTTATATAATGAATTTTCTAAAGCAATAACAACTGTTTTTCCATTTGCTAAAGATAAAAACCGCATTTTATTATTAAGATAAACAACAATATTTATATAATAAGCATGTTTAATTTTAGATAATTTTAAATTAGAAGAAATAGGGTTATTGTAATATTTAAAAATGCATTTTTCTATTTCAAATTTAGCATAAGTAGAAAATGATGGGCTGAGTTGAATCTGCTTGCCGGAAAGGTTAAAAATCATATCTAATCTCCTTTAAGTTAGGTTAACTATGATATTAAAAATATAAAAAGTAAATATATTTAAAATAGAAGAAATGACTTGATACATATGCAAACTCATAAATGTTTTCTATAGAGACTTATAAATTTAATAATAAAGCTAATATTATCGAATTTTGAAAATAGTTTTTAGTAAATAAACATATATAAAGTTTAAATAATAAAATTAATAATATAAAGAAACAAAGATTTTTTATATTTAAATTAGAGTTTTTCTTTGGGTGGAACTATATCACTAACTAAATCACGAATTAGACGTTTGTTTGATAATGGCTCAATCGTAGTAGTTTCTTTTGACAAACGAGTGGTACATGAATATTTAGTTTTACCATTCACTAATACCATACATTCCTTGCATGCATTAGCATTTATACATGAATAACGGAAAGCTAGGCTTTCATCAATATTTTCTCTAATCCAATTCAGGGCATCTAAAATTGAAGCACCATCATTAAAAGGAACTTCAAAAAAATTAAAATCATTTATATTACTATCTGTACCTCTAAAAACTTTTAAAGTAGTAGTATTCTTGTTATCCAAGAAAATATTCATTTGAGTGCCTGTAGTTTTTTCTTAAGCTTAAATTCAATTTTATTTACATTTTCCCATTTTGTTAATAAACAACCATCATTCATTTCAATGACTTGGTTCTTTTCAAACTCAGTTAATGTAATAGGAATATCTTCCATTTGATGAGCGCCACGACTTTCCTTGCGGTTATAAGCTGAGAGACATACAGCTTCAGCACAGAGTAGGCTATTGCGAAGATCAAGCCAGTCCATAAGTTGTTTATTATAAACAGTAATATCAGGTGGTAAAATTTTAGAAAAATAGTTTACATTCAAATTATTAATTAAATCAAGGGCATTAGTTAAACTTTTGCGAGTACGAATAACTCCAACATCATTCCACATAATATCTTGCAATTTTTTCATAATAGAAGTCATTCGAATATCATTGTTATCTTTAATTAAAATATTATCTATTTTATGCTTTGTTAATACTTTAGATAAAGCTGATACTCCATCAGAAGTTGTTAAAATGGTCTTTGTACAAGTATATTCTGAAGCGTATTGTCCTGCTCTCTTTCCAAAAACAAAAGCTTCTGGGATTGCATTTCCTGAAAGTCTATTAGCCCCATTTGCTCCTCCAACAGCTTCACCAGCAGCAAACAAGCCATGAATTCTAGTTTGCATTTTAGTATTCACTTTAATTCCGCCCATGTGATAATGAGCAATGGGAGAAACTTCAACAGCATTTTTAGTTAGGTCTATATTGTTTTCAGCTAATTTTTTAATAATCGGACCAAATGCAGATTCTAATTCAACTTTTGGAACATGTTCAAAGCTTAACCAAGCTCCGCCATTAGGAGAACCTCGACCAGCTTCAACTTCTTTAATGATAGCATAGGAAGCTAAATCACGACTAACAGTGTAAGATTTGCCATCCGCACCACCATAATTTTCAATGAATTGCTCTCGATTTCCATTAAGTAGTATTCCGCCAAGCTTATAACGAAATGGATCCCACATAATAGGATCCATACCAACTAGCCGAGGAGCAAGGTGACCAATAGGAAAAAATTGAACAAATTCCATGTCAATTAACTCAGCTCCAGCACGAAGAGCCAGAGCATAAGCATCTCCGCCCATGTTTAATGATGCAGAATTTCTTGAAAAAATTCTTGTAAGGCCACCAGCGGCTAATACTACAGCATTTGTATCAATGGTAATGTATGAGCCAGTCTCAATATCCAATCCAATTGCACCTTTAACTATATTATTATCTACAATAATTTCTATAATGTTAAGGCCGCTTGCACGTTTAATATTAGAGTGTTTAGCAACTTCTCCACGCAAAGTTCGAGATATTGCAGGGCCTGTATTAAGAAAATCAACATAACAACAACGTTTAACGCTGTGTCCTGGAGCCATAACCTGTGACATTCTATTATCTTTGCGAGCCCAATCAGTTTTCCAATCACTCATTTCAAGTATACGGTCAACTGCCTCTTCACAAAGAATGGAACTCAACTCCTCATTACACAGTCCCTGTCCCGATTTAATAGTATCATCAAGGTGATGAGTCCAATGATCAGGTTCTTCATGGCCAACTGCAGCAGCTACAGTCATTTGTGCCATAACTGTAGCACCTCCTCTGCTTATTAAGCTTTTATCTGCTAAAAGAATATTCTTACCTGATTGGGCTGCCGCAATACTGGCATACATACCAGCTCCTCCAGCTCCAATAATAAGAACATCAGTTTTCAAAAATTTCATTAATTATTCCTATAATTTGCAGAAGAAAAAATACCTAAAAAATAAAACGGATTAATAATGGAATAGAACGAATAAAAGTTAAATCACTTGCCTTCAAAAATTCTAATATCTCTGTCCGCACCTCCGTCTAAAGCCTTTAGAGCCGCTTGGTAATCAGGACTATTATAGGCAGCTATAGCGGTTTCTAAACTTTCAAATTCAACTAAAACGGTTTGTTCTGAAACACCATTTTCATGAGCTTCAACATTGTTAGTGCTAGCTAAAGTTTTCCCACCGGCTTTGGAAAGTGCTGGGCCAGCCAATTGTAAATAAGCTTGTCGCTTAAGTGGATCGGCAGGAGAACGATGAGCGCTTAGAAAATAACCTTTAGGCATAAAAACTCCTTTTCAAAAATTATAAATGTTTGATAATATGATAATCAAAAATAAATAAAATAGAAATAATAATATTTGTAAATTACAAAATTAGATTTAAATTAAACATAATTTTTTGATTGGTTTGTATAAGGAATTTTTATGAGCATTAATGATATAGAAAAATCTATGACAAGGGCAAAATCAGGGGGGACCTATAATTTTTTTAAAACAAAGTATATAGGTTTGGACGAAGAAGCATATATATTTGAAATAACCTTTCCTAGAGAATGTCTTAACCCCTTTCAAACCGTTCAAGGAGGGATGATAGCTAGTGCTCTTGATGAAATAACCTCAATAAGTGTAAATATATTAACTAAAGATAAAATGTTACCTAGTTCAACTGATATTCATGTCACATTTCATCGGCCTGCCAAAGCAGGGCTTGTTAAAGGAAAAGCAAAAATTATTAAATTAGGAAGAACAGTTGTTTCAGTTGAAGGTAAATTATTCTCAAGCGATAATAAATT
>CAJJBL010000005.1 GCA_905182395.1 alpha proteobacterium SCGC AAA536-G10
TAACAGCTTTTATAATCGAAAGATCAATGTCTGGCTTTTCAGCTGGGAAAAAACTAGATAAACTTGGGATGCGAGGATCTGATACATCTGAATTAATTTTCAACAACTGCCCTGTACCAGTAGAAAATATTCTTGGTGAAGTTGGGAAAGGTGCATCCATTTTAATGAGTGGATTAGACTATGAAAGAGTTGTACTTGCTGCAGGACCTTTAGGAATAATGGCAGCAGCTATGGATATAGTTGTACCATATATACATGAAAGAAAACAATTTGGTAAATCAATCGGAGAGTTTCAAATCATGCAAGGTAAAATTGCCGATATGTACACCACCATGAATGCATGTAGATCTTATGTTTATGAAGTAGCTAAAGCATGCGACAGAGGAGAGACTACAAGAAAAGATGCTGCTGGGTGTATTTTATATTCAGCTGAAAAAGCTACACAAATTGCTTTAGAAGCAATTCAAACACTCGGTGGAAATGGCTATACAAACGACTTTGCCGCAGGAAGACTATTAAGAGATGCCAAATTATATGAAATTGGAGCAGGAACTTCTGAAATCAGACGAATGCTTATTGGTAGAGAACTATTTATGGAAACCACCATATGACAATTCTTCAATCACAAATCAAATCAGATGATCCTGATTTTTTAAAAAATAAAAAACAACTAAATATTGACTTAGACCTTACCCTCAAAGCTGTTAATTTAGCTATGGATGGAGGTGGAGAAAAACTAAAAGAACGTCATGAAAATCGTGGTAAAATGCTGCCAAGAGAGAGAGTTTCAAAATTACTTGATCCCGAAAGTGGCTTCCTTGAAGTAGGTTTAACAGCCGGATATAATATGTATAATAATGAATGTCCTTCAGGCGGCATAATAACTGGAATAGGAAAAATTCACAATATAGACGTAATGGTAATATGTAATGATTCAACCGTAAAAGGAGGAACTTACTATCCAATTACAGTAAAGAAACATCTTAGAGCTCAAGAGATAGCTCTAGAAAATGATTTGCCATGTGTATATTTGGTTGATTCAGGTGGAGCAAATCTTCCAAACCAAGATGAAGTTTTTGCTGACCGAGAACATTTTGGAAGAATATTTTATAATCAAGCTAATATGTCTTCTAAAGGTATTGCTCAAATAGCAGTTGTGATGGGAAGTTGTACTGCGGGAGGAGCATATGTACCAGCAATGTCTGATGAGACAATTATTGTAAAAAATCAAGGAACTATTTTTCTAGCAGGACCACCACTTGTCAAAGCTGCAACTGGGGAAATAACAAATCCAGAAAAACTAGGCGGAGGAGAAGTTCATACTAAAATTTCTGGTGTAGCAGATTATCTAGCAGACAATGACGAACATGCTCTTGCTTTAGCAAGACAATGCATTAAAAACTTAAATATAAATCAAAATAATAATTTTCATACAAATGATTTTAATCCTCCATTATACGACTCACAAGAACTTTTAGGAATTGTTCCCGCTGACAATAAAGTTCCTTACGATGCGAGAGAAGTTATTATCAGGATTGTAGATGGATCTGAATTTGATGAATTTAAGAAAGAATTTGGAACAACATTAATAACTGGCTTTGCAAATATACATGGAATGATTTGTGGTATTATAGCAAATAATGGTGTTCTTTTTTCTGACAGTGCACTCAAAGGAACACATTTTATTGAACTATGTAGCCAACGAAAAATTCCTTTAATTTTCTTGCAAAATATAACTGGCTTTATGGTTGGAGAAAATGCTGAACATGGAGGAATAGCTAAAAATGGAGCTAAGCTAGTTAATGCGGTTGCTACAACTAAAGTACCTAAAATTACAATTTTAATTGGAGGAAGCTTTGGAGCTGGAAATTATGGGATGTGTGGTAGAGCTTTTAGCCCACGGTTTCTATGGACTTGGCCTTGCTCTCGTATATCTGTAATGGGAGGAGAGCAAGCTGCAAGTGTATTAGCTGAATTAAAGAAAAATAATGTTATTAAGAACAAAGGTAAATGGAATAATAACATTGAAAATCAATTTAAAAAACCGATTATAGATCAATTTGAAGAACAGGCACATCCCTTGTATGCTTCAGCACGCCTTTGGGATGATGGTATAATTAACCCCACAAAAACTAGGGATATCCTAGCTGCCAGCTTAAGAGTAACTTTGCATAAAGAAATAGAAAATACTAAATTTGGTATTTTTAGAATGTAAATCATATGAATAAACAAAAAATAAAAAAATTATTAATTGCCAACCGTGGTGAGATTGCATGTAAAATTATTCAGCGTGCAAAAAAATTAAATATTCTAACTTTAGCTATCTACTCTGATTTAGATATTGATAGCTTACATACTAAACTTGCTGATGAAGCTATCCATATTAAAGGATTTTTAGTTTCTGAAACTTATATGAATGGTAATTTGATAATACAAATAGCTAAAAAACATAAAGCTAATGCAATTCATCCAGGCTATGGATTGTTATCAGAAAACGCTGATTTTATAGAGAACGTTGAAAAAAATAAGTTAATTTTTATAGGGCCTAATAGCAATCTTGTAAGAAACATGGGAGAAAAAGATAAAGCTAAAACTCTTATGGAAAAAGCAGGCTTGCCCGTTGTCCCTGGTTATCATGGAAATAAACAGGAAATAAAGTATCTCACAAATAAAGCAAATCAAGTAGGTTACCCGTTATTAGTCAAAGCAAGATCAGGCGGCGGTGGGAGAGGAATGAGAATAGCTGAAAATAAAAATGATTTTTCAATAGCTTTTCAAGAAGCTTCTAATGAAGCAAAAACAAATTTTAATGATTCTAATTGTATTTTAGAAAAGTATATACCCAAAGCTCGTCATATTGAAATTCAAATCTTTGCTGATAAATTTGGAAATGTGGTTCATTTATTTGATAGAGATTGTTCATTACAACGAAGACAACAAAAAGTTATAGAAGAAGCTCCTTCCCCAAATCTTAATAATGAAATACAACATTTTCTTGGTGAACTATCAGTTAAAGCCGCACGAGCAATAAAATATTTAGGCGCTGGCACAATTGAATTTATAGCTGACATCCAAAATGGAATAGATAAAAATAAGATTTATTTTATGGAGATGAATACTAGAATTCAAGTTGAGCATCCAGTTACTGAGGCAATAACTTCTACTAATTTAATTGATTGGCAGTTAAAGATTGCTAATGGAGAGAAATTACCAGTTTCACAAAATGATATTAAAATAAATGGATGGGCTTTTGAAGCTAGATTATATGCCGAAGACGTAAATAAAAATTTTCTTCCTCAAAGTGGCAAAATTTATCATCTAAAATTTCCAGACACTTTAAATCATCCAAATTGTATAGTTGAAACAGGAACAAAATCTGGAGATAATATAACTCCATTTTATGACCCTATGATTGCTAAAGTTATAGCTCATGGAAACGATAGAAATGCAGCTATAAAACATTTAATAAATTATTTATCTGAAATTGAAATAGCAGGCATAACAACAAATTTAGATTTATTAATTAAATTACTAAATAATAAAAATGTTAAAGATGGTGAAGTAACTACAAAATTTATTGAAGAAAATATTAAATTTCTAATCAACAATGAAATTGATGATAGATTTAAAGCATTAGTTGGAGTAGTTATTTTTAAAGCATTAAAAATTATTTCTACTAATACTTTATCTGATTTATATATTTGGAAACCTAATGTTTATCCATTAAAAATAAGCATGAAAGAAAAAGAAATATTATATAAAATCGTATGTTACAGTCCTAATGAAATAGAAATTGAATTTAATAAAAAAATATTTCTGTTCTCATCAATAATCATTAACCAATCAAGAATAGAAGCATATCTAAAAGGGAAAAATATAAATTTAAGCTTTCAAAGTATAAAAGATATAAATAGTGGCGATCAAATTTTTACCTTCTTTACGAAACAACATACATTCGAAGTAATTAATAAAAGTTTATTACAATCTAAAGAAAATTACATTAATAACTTGGAAGATAGCATTATTGCACCAATGCATGGGATTGTTAAAATTAAAAAAATTAAGGCAAACTCTAAAGTTAAAAAAGGTGATGTACTTTTTATTCTTGAGGCAATGAAAATGGAATTTTCTCTTACTTCACCAAGAGACGGAATTATTGAAAGAATATTTATTATTGATGGACAACAAGTGTCTGATAAAATGAAACTATTAAGTTTAAAAAAATAATTGAAATAATATAGGTTTTTCTATGGATAATTTTGTTACTATTTTTGAAATGAGCCCTAGAGATGGGTTGCAAAATGAAAAAAAATTTATATCAACCAATGATAAAGTAAAATTTATTGATAAACTATCTTTGTGCGGGTTTAAAAAAATTGAAACATCAAGTTTTGTAAGCT
Source organism: alpha proteobacterium SCGC AAA536-G10 (assembly GCA_905182395.1). GTDB lineage: Bacteria > Pseudomonadota > Alphaproteobacteria > Puniceispirillales > Marisalimonadaceae > CAJJBL01. Next base: position 4,401 of record CAJJBL010000005.1, read on the forward strand.
CTAGATGGGTCCCTCAACTTGCTGATGCCTCTGAAGTGTTTATTAAAATAAAAAGAAACAAAAATATTAAATATACAGCATTAACCCCTAATGAAATTGGTCTTCACAATGCTATCAAATCAAAAGTAGATGAAATAGCAATCTTTGCAGCGGCTTCAGAAACTTTTAGTCAAAAAAATATTAATTGTGATATTAAAACTAGTTTATTGAGATTTAAGCCCTTAGTTGTAGAAGCTTTAAAAAAGAAAATACCCGTGCGTGGATATATAAGTTGTGTTTCTCATTGTCCTTATGAAGATACGGTTGATCCTAAAAAAGTAGCACAAATTGCCAAACAACTTATTGAAATGGGTTGTTATGAAATTTCATTGGGTGATACGACTGGTAAAGGAAGCCCCGATCAAACTATAAAAATATTAAATGAATGCTTAACATTTACTACCCCTGATAAATTAGCAGGGCATTTCCATGATACATTTAAAAATGCTTTAAATAACATTAGAGTATGTTTAGATCATGGCATTAGAACCTTTGACTCATCTGTAGGAGGGTTAGGTGGGTGTCCATATTCACCTGGATCCAAAGGAAATGTTGCCACGGAAAAAGTTAATGAACTTTTGTTATCACTAGGTTATGAAACTAAACTGAATACTAAAAGAATAAATGAATGTGCCGAAATAGCTTTGAAACTCAAAATGGATGGTACTTATGACTGGGGTTAAAAGCGAGTATAAAACAATAATTTTTAAAAAAGATATTAGTGGCTTTGCCGAAATAATTTTAAATCAACCAGACAGACATAATGCTTTGTCACCATTGATGATAGAAGAATTAAATATAACTTTTGATAGTTTAATTAAAGATAACAATATTAGGTTTGTAATAATATCAGCTAAAGGCAAATCCTTTTGTGCAGGAGGAGATTTAGATTGGATGAAGGAACAAATAAATTCAGATAGAAAAACACGCATTAAAGAAGCATATAAATTAGCAAATATTTTAAACAAAATGTATAACTTTCCTAAACCATTGGTTGCCAAAGTAGAAGGTAATGCTTTTGGTGGAGGCATAGGAATAATGTCTGTTTGCGATATTGTTATATCTACTGAAAATGTTAAAATGGCTCTAACTGAAACAAGACTTGGATTAATTCCTGCGACTATTAGTCCTTATGTTATATCAAAAATTGGCGCCAATAATTCCATTGATTTATTCACAAGCGCTCGTGTTTTTAATCCTGAAGAAGCTAAGAGTTTTGGATTAATAAAATCATTTGTAGATAAAACTAAAATTGATGAAGAAATTAAAAAAGAAGTTAATGTATTTTATTTAAATGCACCTAATGCAGTTTCAGCTTCTAAAAAACTAGTGAGAGATTTGTCACCTAAGATTGATGAAGCTATTATTAATTTTTCAGTGGAAGCACTTGCAGACGTATGGGAAAACCCTGAAGCTATTGAAGGTATTAATGCATTCTTTGAAAAAAGAAACCCTAATTGGATTATGGAGAAATAAATGGAAGAAATAAAGAAGCAAGGTCAAGATCTAAATTTAACAAAATTAAATTTAGATTATGATGGTCAAAAAGATGGTGAAGAGCAGGCTCAAAATTACCTAAATATAGTAAATGAAAAAATTGGATTTATTCCAAATGTTCTTGCTTCATTTTCTAAATTTCCTAAACAATTTGAAGGTTTTACTAAATTATATAATTCTCTAATGTTAGGAGAATCTGGCTTAACAAAATTAGAGAGAGAAATGATTGCAGTGACTGTGTCTTCAGAAAATCATTGTTATTATTGTATAGTTGCTCATGGTGCCGCAGTAAGAGAGATATCTAATGATCCTCAATTAGGAGAAAGAATAGCGGCAAATTTTCGTTCAGCAGAACTACCCTTAAAACAAGAAAAACTCCTTGAATTTTCTAAAAAATTAACACGCGACCCTTCTGAAATAAAAGAACAGGATAGAAATGAACTTAGAGAAGCAGGTTATACAGATAGAGATATTTGGGATATAAGCGCTATAGTTGGTATGTTTAATATGACTAATAGGTTAGCTTCAGCAACAGAAATGGAGCCTAATGAAAATTATCATAATATGGCAAGATGATTTAGATGTCCTTTAGTTATAACGAAACACAATTATCAATTATTGAATCAGTTCAAAATATCATGAAAAATTTTGATGATGATTACTGGCTTAATTGTGATAGAGAAAGTAAATTTCCTCATGGTTTTTATGAAGAAGTTTCAAATGGAGGATGGTTAGGAATCTGTATGCCAGAAGAATATGGAGGCTCTGCTCTTGGTATTAGAGAAGCGTCAATTTTTATGCAGAAAATTTCTGAAACTGGTGGAGGAATGGCAGCTGCTTCTTCTATACATATCAATATTTTTGGACCACATCCAATCGTAGTTCATGGAAATAATGAACAAAAAAATAAATGGCTACCACCTTTAATATCTGGAAAAGAAAAGACATGCTTTGGAGTAACTGAGCCTGATGCTGGTTTAGATACTGGAAAATTAAAAACATACGCAAAAAAGATTAATAATGGATATATTATTAATGGACAAAAAATTTGGACATCAACGGCCCAAATTGCCGATAAAATACTGCTATTGGCTCGAACTACACCTATTGAGGAATGTAAAAAAAATATTGATGGGTTGACTTTGTTTTATACACACTTAGATAGAAATAAAATTGAAGTTAAAGAAATAGCTAAAATGGGAAGATCTGCTGTAGACAGTAACCAAATATTTATTGATAACTTAGAAGTAGATGATTTTGATAGAATTGGAGAAGAAGGCAAAGGCTTCAGATACCTATTAGATAGCTTAAATCCTGAAAGAATACTTATTGCTGCAGAAGCTCTAGGAATAGGGAAAAATGCTCTATCAAGAGCTGTTAAATATGCTGGAGAAAGAGTTGTGTTTGATAGACCTATTGGGAAGAATCAAAGTATTCAACATCCATTAGCCGAGAACTGGATTGAATTAGAAGCTGCTGAATTATTGATTGCTAAAGCAGCTTATCAATATGACAACGGAGAAAACTCGGGTGGATTGGCTAATGCAGCTAAATTTTTTGCAGCAGAAGCTGGTTTTAAAGCAGCTACACAAGCTGTTATAACTTTAGGAGGTATGGGGTATGCCAAAGAATATCATGTAGAAAGGTTATTAAGAGAATCTCTTATACCTAAATTAGCTCCTGTTAGCGCTCAAATGGTTTTAAACTATATATCAGAGCGTGTACTTGGATTACCTAAATCATATTAACAATTTAAAAAAGTGAAAAAATGTCAGATCAAAATAATATAATAAGCTACGCATTAAATGGAATTAAAGTATTAGACCTTACTCGAGTTCTTGGAGGTCCATATGCAACTCAAATTTTAGCTGATCATGGAGCTGAGGTAATTAAAGTTGAATCAAAAATTGGAGACGAAGTAAGAGGTTGGGGACCACCTTTTATTAATGACATGGCTTCATATTTTATTAACGTAAATAGGAATAAAAAATCTATCGCAATTGATTTAACTAAAAAGGAAGGTAAAGAATTAATATTAGAGCTTGTTAAATCTTGTGATGTATTGATTGAAAACTTTAAAACTGGCACTATGGAAAAATGGGGATTAGGATATGAAGAAGTTTTAAGTTCAAAATTTCCTAAATTAATTCATTGTCGAATATCAGGATTTGGAGCAACAGGGCCACTTGGAGGAGCTCCAGGATATGATGCTATTGTACAGGCAATGACAGGTATGATGTCCATTAACGGGCATGCCAGTGGTGGTGATGTAAGAGTTGGCGCTCCCGTAGTAGATATGGGAACTGGATTGTACGCTACAATAGGTATTTTGATGGCAATCCAAGAAAGACATAAATCTGGACTAGGTCAATTTATAGATATGTCTCTATATGACTCAGCTTTAGCACTTATGCATCCTCATACTGGTAACTACTTCCTATCTAAAAAACCAGGAACAGCTACTGGAAACGCACATCCCAATATTGCTCCTTATGATAAATTTAAGACTGCTACAAATGAAATATTTATGGGTATTGGAAATGACGCAGGATTTGTAAGATTATGCAAAGCACTAAATTTAGATGAACTTATTACAGATAAACGATTTCTTTCAAATGGGGATAGAGTTGAAAACAGAATAGCTTTAACCAAATACCTAGAGGATGCACTTAGTAATGTAGATGGTGTTGAATTCTCTGAAAAATTATTAGCAGCAGGGATCCCAGCTGGTCCTGTAAGAAATATTGAAGAGGCTATTAATCATCCTCAAACGAAAGAAAGACAAATGACTATCAGTAAGGATGAATATAAGGGCGTCTCATCACCTATAAAATTTAGTAGATCTCGTTCTGTTGGAGTTAAACATAAGCCTCCTATTATAGGTCAGCATACAAAAGGTATATTGAAAGAAGCTGGATATAATGAAGATGCTATAAATAAGCTTTTATCAGAGGAAATAGTTTTTCAAAATAAACCTTAAATTATTTAAAAAGCACCTTAAAGTAATATTCTCTTAAAAATTGAATATGTTTGGATATTTCATTTTTATCAATTCTTTCAGCAGTAAATAAAAGAAAAGCATCTAGGGCTTGGAAAATAAAAAGATCAATTCCAGAAATTATTTTAGCTCTTACCTTTTCACCTTTTTTTAATAAAGTAGTTTTTGCAGGCGTATAAACTGCGTCAAAAATCCAATGATTATTACTGGGCATAAACTCACCTAAGGGACAACCTGGAAAATCATGATGACCAAGAGGGGTACAATTAACTATACCCTGAACCTGAGATATTATTTTTTTTAATTGATTACAATCTATCAAAGTACAATTTATTTTAAATAACCCTAAGTCTTGTCTTAGTACTTTCCCTTTTACTTTATCTTTTTCATATAAATAAATATGTTCTACACCTAATGACCCTAATGCGAATGTGATTGCTCTTCCAACACCACCTCCCCCTAGTACTAAAGTTTTTTTAGGCTTAATCTTCCCAAAATGAAATTTATAGGTTCTTAAAAACCCGGTGTAATCTGTATTCTCCGCAATAATATCTGTTTTAAAAATTAGGGTATTTGAGGATTTAATATTTAATGAACTTTGATTAATTATATCTGCATATTTTAATACCTCTTCTTTAAATGGAAAAGTAATATTAACTCCTGTAAAACCTCTATCTTTTAGTCTTAGCAATTGATCAGAAAAGTAATTTTCATCATTTTCTTTTAAATCAAATATTTGATAACTGACAGGAATTTTAAATAAATTTCCAAGGCGTTTATGTATATCTGGTGCTTGGGATAATTGTATATTTTTTCCTATTAATCCAAGTTTCATAATTTATATATCCTTGCTTACAAGACGAACAACAACTGTCCCAAACCACCTCTCTAAATTCATTCTGACTGGAAATAATAAACCAGAAGAAGTTGTTCCAAAAAATACTTTGAAATCACTGAATTTATCTTCTTCTGGTTTCCATTTACTTTTTAACCTATGGCCTCCTATGGGAAACATTCTTAAACCACATATTATTACATCACCACTAAATGATTTAGGTCTATCATTTTTTAATATACCCTCACCTAAACTTTTTATTTTTAAATCATACCTTCTTCTACCATCAAAAATTTTAAAATTTTGATCGCAGCTTTTTTTGTTTTTAATATTTTCAATTACATTGATTATAGATGTTAAAGGATCCATAACGTTAATAAGACTTGATTTGTCAATTCGATGAACTTCTTTTAGATCTAATACTGGATCAAGTTTATAACTAACAGATTTGTCTGGCCCCCAGGTGAGGTTTGAATATCGATTTTTATTATTAAATAAACCCTTAGTTGTAAATTTGTAGGGTTTCCAAAATTCTTTATTTTCTTGGGATATTGAAATTAATTCTCCTTGATATTCATAAAAAGTATTTAAAAAACCTGCGGTTCTTGTTTTTGCTTTTACAATTATTTTTTTTTCATCGCTTATTACTGAAACTTCAGCTTTACCAACAATAAGGTTTCCAAATTGAACTTCAAATAGATAATCTTCTTTTGCTTCATAAGCGTAGCTTTTACCTAATAATAAAAACGTAAGAACAAAGGCAAAATAGATATATGTATATTTTTGAAACTGCGTATATGTTTTTTTAATCACTAAAATTTATCTCTCTTCTAATCGCAAAAACTGAAATTCCTAACACACAAAAAGGAACAAAAAAAGTTTTCAATATTTTTATCCTACTATTAAATGTCATTGTGCCAAATAAAATATGATCTCCACGGTTAATTATAGCTAAAACAATCCCTACTATAGAAGCCATTTTACAGGCTCTTAAAAAGACATCCATTCTTATTGCTAATTGAAACATTTATTTATTCGTTAAAATATTAGTTATATTTGCAAAAAACAACATATTATACAAAACTAAAAATTATAATAATTTTAATATATCTCAATCAACATAGAAGAAAAAAGAAACAAAAGGATAGAAAATGAAAAGCAGCAATATTTTTCCTCGTCATACTAATTATGATTTGCCAAATGCCGTTAGAGGAGAAGGTTGTTATATAATTGATAAAAATGAGAAATGGTACCTTGATGCCTCTGGTGGTGCTGCTGTTTCAAGTCTGGGTCATTCAGATAAAACTGTTCAAAAAGCTATAATTGAACAAACTGAAAAGTTAGCGTTTGCCCATACTTCTTTTTTTACAAGTGATCCAGCTGAAAAATTAGCAAGACTTTTAGCTGATAAATCTCCTTCAGGACTCAATAAGGTTTACTTCGTATCAAGTGGCTCAGAGGCAGTTGAAGCTTCTTTAAAGTTAGCAAGACAATATTTTGTTGAAATTGGTCAACCTGAAAGACATAGAGTGATTTCAAGAAAACAGAGCTATCATGGCAATACACTCGGAGCTCTAGCTGCAGGAGGAAATGTATGGAGAAGGACATTTTTTGAAAAAATTTTAATTGATACTTCATTGATTTCACCATGTTACCCTTATCGTCATCAAAAAAATAACGAAACTGAAATAGAGTATGGATTAAGAGTTGCCAATGAACTTGAAGATCAAATAAAATTTTTAGGATCTAAAAATGTTATGGCATTTATTGCAGAAACAGTAGTTGGAGCTACAGCAGGCGCAGTAACTCCTGTAACAGGATATTTCAAGCGAATTCGAGAAATATGTGACAAATACGGCATATTACTTATTCTCGATGAGGTGATGTGTGGAATGGGAAGAACAGGTTCATTATTTGCATGTGATGAAGAAGAAATAATACCTGATATTATTACTATAGCCAAAGGTTTGGGAGCTGGATATCAACCTATTGGGGCAATGATGTGTCAAGATTATATATATGACGCTATATCTAATGGAAGCGGATTTTTTCAACACGGCCATACATATCTAGGTCATCCTATTGCTTGTGCTGCTTCACTAGCAGTTTTAACAAAGTTAATAGATGAAGGCATGTTTAAACAAGTAAAAGAAAAGGGAAATATTCTTCAAAGAACTTTACAAAGAGATATTGGCCAAAATCAGTTTGTAGGCGATATTAGAGGAAGAGGTCTATTTAGAGGAATAGAAATAGTTAAAAATAAGTCTACTAAAGAGCCATTTCCTAAGAAATTTAATATTGCTAATAAAATTAAAAAAGAAGCATTAAATATAGGTTTAATTTGTTATCCGATGCAAGGTACAATTGATGGCAGTATAGGCGATCATATTTTGCTAGCACCACCGTTTATAATTAATGAGAATGAAATTAATGAAATTTCACTTAAATTAAAATCTACAATTGAAAATGTATGTGATGAATATAAATAAACTTTAATCAAAATAAAAAATAACTATTTTGAGTTTCTTTAACTAAACTCCTAAAAATTTTTGAGCAATTTCATTTGTAAGTTTTTTTGAGGCTCCATTCCACACGGTTTTTCCTTTTTCAAGAATATAAAAATTATCTGCCAATTCTAATAATTGTTTAAGTGATTTATCTATAATTAGTATAGATATATTTTTTAATTTTAACTTTTCTATGACCTTCCAAATTTCAGACCTAACAGTTGGAGAAAGACCTTCAGTTGCTTCATCTAAAATTAATAGTTTTGGGTTTGTCATCAAGGCCCTTCCAATAACTAACATTTGCTGTTCCCCACCAGATAAAGATGAAGCTAATTGATAACTTCTTTCTTCTAATCTTGGAAATAAGTTATAAATCTCCTTTAAGGACCAATCACCGTCTCTTGCCGTTGCAATTAAATTCTCTAAAACTGTTAAGTTTGAAAACACTCTTCTCCCTTCCGGAACTAACCCAATACCATTTTGAGCAATTTTAAAGCTAGGCTGTCCAGACAATGGAAACCCACCAAAATTTATATCACCCTCATATCTATGCATTAAACCACAAACTGAATTAACAGTTGTTGTTTTTCCCATTCCGTTTCTACCAAGCAACGCTACAACTTCGCCTTTTTTAATTTCTAAATTTACATCAAATAAGGCTTGGCTTGCTCCATACCATGATTTAAGTGATTTTATTTCTAAAAGAAAACTCATGTAATTTCATAACCCAAATAAACATCATGAACTATAGGATTAGCTTTTATTTCTTTTACAGTTCCAGAAGCAACAATTTTGCCATACACTATAACAGACACCCTATCAGCAAGAGCAAAAACAGCATCCATATCATGCTCAATTAACAAAATAGGAGAGTTTAATTTAATTCTTTGAAATAAATTAATCATCATTTTAGTGCCTGTTTCATCTAACCCTGCCATAGGCTCATCGAACAAGAACACCTTTGGTTTCATTGCAAGAGCTAAACCAACTTCAAGTTTCCTTCTTTCACCATGGCTTAATTCTGAAGCTATCACTTTTCTTCTATCCTCTAATTCTATTTGTAAAAGTATTTCTTTTGCTTCAGAAAAAAGTTTACTGTTACTATTTAAACTCTTAAATAATTGAAATGTTTTTTGTGATCTTTCTAAAAGAGAAAGAACTATATTTTCTAAAGCTGTAAATTTGGGGATAATAGATGAAACTTGAAACGTTCTTGATATACCTATCTTCGCTCTTTCTACGTCATTTAGATCTGTAATATCTTCTTGATCTAAAATTATGGAACCCATATCATGTTTAACAGTACCAACAATCTGCTTAATTAACGTTGATTTTCCTGCTCCATTTGGTCCAATTAAAGCATGAATTTCATTAAATTTTAAATCAATACTAATTTCATCAGTAACTTTAAAAGCACCAAAGGATTTTGATAAATTTGTTATATTTAAAATTTTATTATTCATAATTTATTTTTTTTATCAAACAAACCCATTATCCCAGAACGTGCGAAAATAATTTCTAAGATTAAAATTAAACCTAACCAAAATTGCCAGTTCTCTGTATAAAGTCCAAGAGTTTGCTCTAAAATTATAAAAAAAGATGCTCCAAGTAAAGGGCCATAAAGTCTTGCTATTCCACCAAGAATTACAAAGACCATAATTTCTCCTGAAGTATGCCAGTTAAGCATTGAAGGGCTTACAAATCTGTTTAAGTCTGCATATAGAGATCCTGCTAAACCTGTTATGGCGCCTGAAAAAACAAACACTATTAGTTTAACTTTAAACGTTTCTATACCGACAGATTTAACTCTTTCTTCATTTTGTTTGGTGGCTTGTAATGCCATGCCATAAGGAGAATTAATTAACTTTGAAGTAATAAATATTGCAATAAAAAACCATGCCAAACAAATTAAAAAAAAGTTTAGTGGGTTCATTGTATTAATAAACGGTAGAGTATTTCTCATATGCATAGAAAGCCCATCTTCTCCTCCATAACTAGGCCAACTAATAGAAAAATAATATAACATTTGAGCAAACGCTAAGGTAATCATTATGAAATAGACTCCGCTAGTTCTTAATGAAAGCAATCCTATTAACAAAGAAAAAAAAGCACTAATAACAATAGCTAGTGGCCAAATAATTAACATTTCTGATGAACCGGAAATAGCTAATGGTATCTCAAATAAGAGTTCTTCATTAAGAGCATGATATGACATTATAGCAGCAACATATCCTCCAATTCCAAAAAAAGCTGCATGCCCAAAAGAGATAAGCCCTCCATAACCAAGAGCTAAATTTAATCCAACTCCTGCTATTCCTAAAATAATTACTTTAGTAGCTAGAGTAATATAGTAAGGTTCATTAAATATTATTCCAATTGCTGGAATACTTAATAACAATAAAAAAACCCATTTATTAAAAAACCTTTCCTTAATCATTACTCACTCTTTCCAAACAATCCAGAAGGCTTTAGAAGTAATACGGATGCCATCAATATATATATTAACATTGAACCTATTGAAGAACCCAATGATGAAGCATTTGAAGATTCCATAAAATAATTTAAAAAATTGGGCAAGAAAACTCTTCCAATTGTATCTGTAACTCCTACTAAAATCGAACCTATAAATGCTCCTTTAATAGAACCTATTCCTCCAATAACTATTACTACAAAAGCTAAAATTAAAACTGGTTCACCCATTCCAACTTCAATGGATTGAATAGCTCCAATCATTGCCCCTGCTAAACCTGCAAGGGCTGCTCCTATTGCAAATACAATTGTATAAAGCTTGCTTATATCAACTCCAAGGGCAGATATCATTTCGCGATCATTTTGTCCGGCTCTTATACGAATTCCTAATCGAGTTTTAGAAATCAAAAAATAGAGACCTAACGCTATTAATATGCCTATTAATATAATAAACATTCTATATTTCGAATACATTATATTAAACGGTAGAAGAATACTTCCATCCAAAGAACTGGGTATATTTAAATATAATGGAAAAGCTCCAAATAACCACCTTACACCTTCAGATAACAATAATATCAAGGCAAAAGTAGCTAAGACTTGATCTAAATGATCTCTTTTGTACAAATGCCTGATAATTAAAACTTCAATTAACACTCCAGCAATTGCAGCAGCACATAAACTCGCAGCCAAGGCAATCCAGAAAGAACCTGTCAAACCAGCAACAATGCTAGCAGCGAAAGCTCCTATCATATAGAAAGAACCATGAGCAAGATTAATTAATCCCATAACACCAAAAATGAGAGTTAATCCTGCAGAAATTAAAAAAAGCATTATTCCAAATTGGATGCCATTTAAAAGTTGCTCTATGAACAAGATGAGTGCCATTTAAAGTATATGAATAAGGTGAGCGTTAATAATACTCACCTTATTATTTATTTTACATTTTACATTCGGAAACATAAACATTTGAATGATCTTTAAGCCCAACTGAAATTATTTTATTAGTTAGAATCTTACCTTCCTTTATAACTTCACGAACATATATGTCTTGTATTGGATGATGATTTTTAGAAAATTTAAATTTACCTCTAGTTGATGAGAAATCAGCTTTCCTTAATTCATTTCTAAATCTATCAGTGTCTTTGATCTTTGCTTTAGACATTGCAGATATTAAAAGTTTTCCTGTATCGTAACCTTGCGATGCATACAAAGATGGCAACCTTCCATAAGCAGATTTAAAATCAGCTACAAATTTTTGATTTGCTTTGTTTTTAATATCCTTTGACCATTGTGATGTGTTCTTAACGCCTAACGCGGCATTACCAACTGCTTTAAGAATCCCTTGGTCAAAAGAAAAAGCTGGTCCTACGACCGGAATCTTAATTCCTGATTGAGAGAATTGCTTCATAAAACCTATGCCCATTCCTCCTGGCAAGAAAAAGAAAATGCTGTCAGCGCCAGATGCTCTGATTTGAGCTATCTCAGCCGCATAATCCTTTTGACCTAACTTTGTATATATTTCACCCGCAAGCTCACCTTTAAAAAATCTCTTGTATCCTGTAAGAGCATCTTTGCCAGCAGGATAATTAGGAGCAAGAATAAAAGATTTTTTGAAACCTGCAGAGTTTGCGTACCCACCCGCTGCTTCGTGCAAGTTATCATTTTGCCAAGCAACGTTAAAATAATTTTTATGACAACCTTTACCAGCCAAAGCAGATGGGCCGGCATTGGGTGAAAGATAAAATTTTCCTTGATTAACCGTTGCAGGAACTACGGCCATAGCTAAATTTGACCAAATTATTCCTGTCAAAACATCAACCTTATCTGACTGTATCATTTTATCTGCTATCTGAACTGCAATATCAGGTTTTCTTTGGTCATCTTTGATAATTACACTAATATTTTTATTATTTTTAACAGCAAGCATAAAGCCGTCTCTTACATCAATCCCTAATCCGGAACCTCCTCCAGATAAAGTAGTAATCATGCCAACTTTAACTTTATGACCATCTGCATTTACAGAAGCTGAGAACATCAATAAAAATGCCCCGAATATCATTGTTAATTTATTCATTTTGATCCCCTAAACAATCTTTTTTAAACTAGAATCAAAAAATACCTAATTATTAGATTAAAGGCAAAATATTAAATAACTTAAAATTTTCAATTAATTAAAAATCTATATCCATACCATTTATAGAAAATGTTTTACCGTTAAAACCCTGATCCATTTTTTCAATTTCAGTCATATTATCACTATCAACTCTTCGATAAGGGTTTTTTTTCATTTGCTCTAAACGACTTTCCTTTTTAGGTAGCTTTTTTTTAGATAAATTATTTTTTAACCATTTCAACATTTCACTTAATAACCTTGCAACTAGCCAGTTGACAATGTGATAACTTATTAAATCTATATTTTGCAAAATAGTTATAAATT
>CAJJBL010000006.1 GCA_905182395.1 alpha proteobacterium SCGC AAA536-G10
TATCAAAATAGCAAAAAAAAATAATGTAAATATACTTAATGAAATTGATTTATTTTTTCTAACAAGGCCAAATGCAAGAATAATTGGCGTTACAGGGACAAACGGAAAATCTACCACTGTTGCATTGTTAAATCATATTTTAACTTTTAATAAAATTAATAGTGTGATTGGTGGTAATTTTGGTTTGCCAGCATGTGAAATTATTGATCCAGGCAAAAATGGCATAATTATACTTGAACTATCTAGCTATCAATTAGATGGAGCATCTAGACTTTCATTACATGCAGCAGCTATAATTAATATAACACCAGATCATATAGATTATCATGATGATTTTGATGCTTATACAAAAAGTAAATTAAAAATTATAAGTTTTTTAGATCAAGATTCTAAATTAATCATAAATAATGATGATCTATATCTTAATAAAATAATTGATACACAAGAAATAGCTAAATCAAAGTTAATAAAAATCAACTCATCAATTGGGAAAGATTTTGCTCAAAATAGTATTTATTTATCTGGCAATCATAATCATATAAATACTGCAATCGCAATTGCATTAGCTCAAACAATAGAATTAAATGAAGAACAAATAAAATTAGCAATAAATAGTTTTAAAGGACTGCCGCATAGACTAGAGCCAATATTCTCTTCAGATAAAATTACAATAATCAATGATAGTAAAGCAACTAATGGAGAAGCCACAGCAGCAGCTTTAAGCTCATTTAAAAATATTTTCTGGATTGCTGGAGGAAAGTCTAAAAGTGATGGAATTGGAAAAGCTTCAAATTGTCTAAAAAATGTTCTTAAGATTTTTCTATTTGGTGAATCTTCTAAGTTTTTTTCAAAACAAATTTTTGCTCTCAATAAACATATTCCAGTAATTTATTGCGAAACATTAGAAAAAGCCACTAAACTTGCCATACATAAAAGTCAAAATTCAGAATTAGAAAACATAATCATATTATTATCACCCGCAGCGGCTAGCTTTGATCAATTTCAAAACTTTGAAGAAAGAGGTGATCACTTTAAAAAAGTAGTCAATCTATATTCTAAAACAGGTAATCTAGTATGCTGATATCACGTTCAGATAATTCGAATATTGCACTCTGGTGGTGGACCATTGATAGATTTTTACTAACTTTATTTAGTATTTTAATAATAGTTGGGATTTTTTTAGTTATGGCGTCAAGTCAACATCTAGCTCAAAGCTTTAATATATTTTCCCACTATTTCACTTTAAGACATATTTTATTTGTGATTATCAGCTTGCCAATAATTTTTTTATTTTCATTACTTAATGAAAAGCAAACAAAAGCAATAAGCATTATTGGATTAATAATCACAATTTTTTTACTGTTAATTATTTTAATTAATGGAAGTGAAATTAAAGGCGCAAAAAGATGGATATATTTTTCTGGATTTAGCTTTCAACCTAGTGAATTATGCAAGCCATTTTATGTTATTGTAAATGCTTGGTTTTTAACATTATGGATTGAAGGAAAAAATTTTCCAGGATGGGCATGGTCTATTGTTTCATTAATTTTGATATCTTCATTATTATTAATTCAACCAGATGTAGGTATGACAATAGTAATAATTTTAACATGGTGTTTTCAATTATTCATTACAGGTATACCTCTAATTATAATAATTTGTTTAACACTGGCTGTCCCTCTTTTTGTAATTTTGACTTATCATAATTTTGATCATGTAAAAATTAGAATTGATGGATTTCTTGAAGGAACAACATATCAAGTTACAAAATCTCTGCAATCATTTGAGTTTGGAGGTTTTTGGGGCACAGGTCCTGGAGAAGGTTTTTATAAAAAATTTCTTCCTGATGCTCACTCTGATTTTGTTTTTGCTGTAGCTGCAGAAGAATACGGTATTTTAATATGTTTAATAATTATACTAATTTATAGTTTAGTTGTTTATAGAGCGTTTTCATTATCTTTTATTAATAAAAATCTTTTTTTTATAATTGCTGTAAGCGGATTAGCCTTTCAATTTGGAATTCAAACTTTAATTCATATGGCAAGTAATACAAATTTAATACCAACAAAAGGTATGACACTTCCATTTTTGTCTTATGGAGGCTCTTCAATGATATCTTCAGCAATAACAGTAGGTATTTTGCTATCTCTAACAAGAAAGAATATCTCACACAATCCTATTAAAAAACAACTTAACTTAAAGTCCGCTAATGAATAACCTTGATCAAAATTTTAATAATACAATGATTATTGCTGCAGGAGGAACAGGTGGACATATTTTCCCTGCTCTATCTTTGATTGATAAAATAATTGATTTAAAATTAATTATAATTACTGATAGTAGAGGAGAAATATTTTTTAAAAGTTTTTTTAAAAAAAATAAAATTGCTTTTAAAAATAGAAATTCTAATTATTGCTTAATTGTTCAAGATTTAACAAGTCCTAGCAATAAAAATTTAATAAAAAAAATAATCTCATTATTCAAATTTTTAATTAGTACTATAAAGCTGTTAAAATTATTTATATATAAAAGGCCAAATATAATAATGGGATTTGGAGGATACCCATCTGTAGTTCCTGTAACAATTGGTAAGATACTAGGAATACCTACAATAATTCATGAACAAAACGCTATTTTAGGAAGAGCAAATAAATTTCTTGCTAATTTTTCAAATATATTAGCTTTATCTTTCAAAGATACAAAGTTTAATGAAAAAAGATATAATTCAATATTCACTGGAAATTTTGTTAGAAAAGAATTCTATACAATTGGAAAAACAGAATATGTAGCTCCAAATAATAAAAATATTTTTTGTATTTTAATTATGGGAGGAAGTCTTGGAGCAGACTTTCTTTCTGAAGAAATTGCTAATTTGTTATGCACTCTTCCTATTAAATATAAAAAAAGACTATTAGTTTTCCATCAAGTTAAAAATTATGATATTTCAAAGGTAAATAAACTTTATATTAAAAATAAAATTAAAGCTGAAGTAAGCTCTTTTTTTAATGACGTTTTTATAAAATTTAAAAAAACACATTTGATAATAGCAAGATCAGGTGGCTCTAGCATAGCAGAAATAATAGCTACACATATACCATCAATATTAATTCCCTTGCCTACAGCACTAGATAACCATCAAACAGAGAATGCTGAATTTATTGCAAATATTAAGGGTGGATGGCTTATAAATCAAAGCACTTTTAATTCTAAAGCATTCATTATTTTAATTCAAAATTTAATGACAAATCCAAAAAAACTTAAAGCAGCGAATTTGAATATTAAAAATATATCTATAAATAATTTAAACCTATTACAAAATAATTCTTCCATCGATTTTGTATTAAATATTATTTTCAAACTTATTAATAAGCATCCCCAAAAAGGTATTAAACAATGAGCCATCTTCCTCAAAATTTAGGTGTTATTCATTTCATAGGTATAGGCGGAATTGGTATGAGCGGAATTGCTGAAATATTAATTCAGTCAGGATATTTAGTACAAGGAAGCGATATAAATATTAGTGATAACACTAATAGATTAAAAAAAATCGGTGTCAAAATCTTTATAGGTCAAAAATCTTCAAATATTAATAATGCAAAAATAATAGTTGTTTCAACAGCTATAACCAATACAAACATAGAGTTAATTGCTGCTAAAAAAATGTTTTTGCCAATTGTTCATAGAGCAGAAATGCTTGGAGAATTAATGCGTTTAAAGCAATCAATAGCTGTAGGCGGAACTCATGGGAAAACAACAACAACTTCATTGATTTCTAGAATTATAGAACAAAATGGCATGGATCCAACAATAATCAATGGTGGAATTATCTCATCATTAGGAAGTAATGCCAAATTAGGTGGTGGAGAATGGATGATAGTTGAAGCCGATGAAAGTGACGGAAGTTTTGCTAAATTAAACCCAACAGTAGCTGTTGTAACAAATATTGATCTAGAACATCTTGATCATCATGGTAATGAAAAGAATTTAGAACATGCTTTCTTTAATTTTGTATCTTCAATACCTTTCTATGGCTTTATATGTTTATGTATAGATCATCCTCGTGTCCAAAAATTAATATCAAAATTAGAGGACAAAAAAGTTATTACATTCGGATTATCAGCAAATGCAGATATAAGAGCTACCAATATTATATATAAAAATAATTGTATGAATTTTGATCTAAATATTTCAAAAAGACTAAATACTCATACTAAAGTTTATAATATAGAATTTTCAATGATTGGACTTCATAATATCCAAAATGCTCTAGCCGCAATAAGTATAGGCTTGGAACTAAATATACCAATTGAGAGTATACAAAATTCATTAAAAACATTTAATGGTGTTCAAAGAAGATTTGAAAAAGTTGGAGATTATAATGGATCTTTAATTATTGATGATTATGGACACCATCCAGTTGAAATAAGCTCTGCTTTAAGTGCAGCACGATTAATCGCTCCTAAAAATAAAATAATCAGTATTTTTCAACCTCATCGATACAGTAGATTAAGAGATTTATTCGAGGATTTTTGTAGTTGTTTTAATGATTCTGATCAAGTTTTACTTTTAGACGTTTATCCAGCTGGCGAGAAAGTTATAAAAAAATTTGAAAGTATTAATTTAGCAGAAGGTCTAATCAAATATGGTCATAAAAAAGTTAGTTACGTGAAAGATTCAAACAAATTAGCAAATATAATTAAAGATAACTTAATCCCTGGTGATCTCGTTATATGTTTAGGTGCCGGCACAATTACAAAAATTGCAAATAACTTAGAATACGATTTAAAAAATGAATATAGATAATTTAAAAAGCTCATACACAAACTATTTGAAGTTAAATAAAAATTTATCTTCATTTACATGGTTTGGTGTTGGCGGAAGTGCAGAAATGCTATTTCTGCCTGATAATATAGATAGAGCTATCAGTTTTATAAAAGATAAACCCTCTGAATTAAAAATTTTTGTTATTGGAGCGGGATCGAATGTTCTAATCAGAGATAATGGGATACCTGGTGTAAGTATAACAACCAAAAAACTAAATAAATTGTCAATAGATATCAATGGAATCATTACAGCTGAAGCGGGAGCTCTAGACATTAATGTAGCAAGATTCGCTCGAGAACATGAAAGAACGGGACTTGAATTTTTAGTAGGTATACCTGGGACAATTGGAGGCGGAATAAGAATGAACTCTGGAGCATTTGGTTCAGAATTTAAAGAAATATTAATAGATGTGAAAGCAATTAATAATTCTGGAATAATCAAGATATTTAAATCAGAAGAATTAGGAATGAAATACAGGAACATAGATATATGTGATGAATGGTTTTTTTATTCAGCAAGATTAAAAACGTCAAAAGGAATTAAAAGTAGAATCCATAATAAAATGAAAGATATTATAGAATTAAGAAAAAAGGCCCAGCCAACTGGAGTAAAAACCGGTGGAAGTACCTTTATGAACACATCTAATTATAAAGCGTGGCAGTTAATAGATAAAGCTGGATGTAGAGGATTAAAATTAGGTGATGCCAAGGTATCAGAAAAGCATTGTAATTTTATTATTAATACAAAAAAATCCTCGGCTTCTGAAATTGAAAATTTAGGTGAGTTAATAAGAAAAAAAGTATTAGAATCTTCAGGCATCAAGCTAAATTGGGAAATCAAAAAGGTTGGTATAAAATGAAAATCAAACCTGGTATGCACGTTGTAATATTGATGGGAGGGATTGGCTCTGAAAGAGAAATCTCATTGAAATCAGGACAAGCATGTTCAAATGCACTTAAAGAAAATGGTTTTAAAGTAACAGAATTAGACTTTAACTCATCAATTATTAATAAATTAATTTCTTTAAAGCCTGATGTTTGTTTTAACGCTTTACACGGACATTACGGTGAAGATGGAAATATTCAAGGATTATTAAATATTTTAAAAATACCTTACACTCATTCTGGAGTTTTTACATCTGCAATCGCCATGCATAAGATTCACTTTAAGAAATTAATTACAAAAGTTACAGAAAATATGATTAACCCTATTTGTTTTCCAAAAACATTAGAGTTTAAAGAAGGAAATTTTTTATCTGTAAAGGACTATAATGGTCCATACGTAATAAAACCAATAAATGGAGGAAGTTCAGTTGGTGTTTTAATAATTAAAAATAATAATGAAGCACCCACAAAAAACAAATGGCCAATTAACAATAATTTAATGGCTGAAAATTTGGTTGGAACCAGAGAGTTAACTGTAACAGTTTTAAAGGAAAGGCCTTTATGTGTAACAGAAATAGAAACAGGTAAAGAAAATGATTTTTATAATTATAATGCAAAATATAAAAATGGTAGATCCTTCCATCAATTGCCTGCAAAAATACCAAACTTAACTTCACAAAAAGCAATGGAATGGGCATTAAATGCTCATAAAATTATTGGATGCAATGGAATTTCTAGAAGTGATTTTCGTTATGATCCGGTTGACGATGAGCTATTTATGCTAGAAATCAATACACAACCAGGTATGACAAAAACTTCGCTTGCGCCAGAACAAGCGGCATTTTGTAAAATAGATATGATCAAAATGGTTAAAATATTAATTGAGGAGGCGAAATACGAATGCTAAACTCAAATTATAATAACAATATAGAATCTAATAATTTTGTATATAGAAACGTTACTAAATCAAAAAATAATAATCAATTAATACTCTTAATAATAACTTTACTATTTATATTGATTGTTAGTAAGTTTGAAAAAAACTTACTAAATATTTTCAGAT
>CAJJBL010000007.1 GCA_905182395.1 alpha proteobacterium SCGC AAA536-G10
ATTAGTGGGAGGATATTTAATTTATAAGAGATCGAAAACTATTTCTGTCACCTAATAAATTGATTGACAAAGTCTTTACCTAACCCAACTTCTATAAAATGTTTTCTGCATGCATCAACTCTATCAAACACATCTGTTGATCCAATAGTTTTTCCATTTTCGTCGCAATATAATAGGGCTCCTGAGTTATGAAAAAGAGTAATCATTTCATCACAATCTTCATCTACAACTAAAGTATGTATTTCTCCAGGTGGTTCAAATAAATACGATCCTTCTTTTGCAACCCAGTCATGTTCGAGATATCTCCATGATCCTTTAATTACAAAACCATGAACTGGTGCAGGGTGTTTATGCCGTGATAGAAAGCCACCACCTACTACTTTTGTTAGATGAACCCAATAACCTTGGCTAATATTAAGACATAATGGTCTAGACCATCTTCCAGGAGATAGAGGAACCCAAAGTCTGTCATCATCTTTCGCAAAGCTATCTGCAACAAAAATGTCTGGAATAGCACCTTCTGGTTTAGGTCCGGTGTATGCTGGAGGTATTTTTGGTTTTGTAAAGTCATCCATTTTAATTCTCCTTAAAAAGATTTATTATACTAATAAATCTTTTTAAGATTAGCAAAATAAAAGGACGAAGGATGGGGGTCCTTCGTCCTTGGATATTTGATGACATAAATAGCTACCTGGGGGAGGAAATTTAGCTGTGTGTTATGTCACCATTTATATTAACGCCCGCGGGAGGAAGTATGCAGGCATTAATTCTTCAATTCGTTATGCAGCTTCTTTATTTTCAGCTTTTTTGTTATCTTGAATAACTGGCTTAGTTAAGCCCATGCTACCTGCAGGGAAATCTAAAACATCTTTTGCATTAAAGAAGTCACCGTTAATTACTTGCTGTCTAGTAAAACCAATATCATTTAATGTACGGTCATCTAACATCGCAAGAGCTTGTTTAGTTCTTGAGATTGCAATTTTTTCAAATGCTGATGATATAAAATTATTTACTTTAGCTAGAAATGTATTTTCCATTATCTTGTCCACTTTTCTTTTCATTACTAAGAAGGACCATTCCTTCTATACCTATTATGTACTATTTAAATATAATAAAGAGAATAGCTGTAATTGGAAAATGATTGTTTCCAAAATGGCACTATTTAATAAATTTGTAATATTATTAATGTCTTTGTAGGAATGAATTTGATGTTATTTAGGTATGAATATATCGTAATGTTAAGTTTCTGAGGTTAACTGAAACTTTTTTTCTTTTATTGGAAGATGTATTAATGTTGAAAATGCAGAAACTCCAATGCCTATCCACCATACTAATGTGTAGTCTCCAGTTGCATCGTAAAGCCTACCTCCCATCCAAACCCCAAGAAAACTACCCATTTGATGTGAGAAGAAAACTAAACCATACAAAGTCCCCATATAACGCAAGCCATAAATATGCGCTATTAAGCCACTAGTTAAAGGGACAGTAGCCAACCATAATGAACCCATGAATACTGAAAATAATACAACTGATAATGGAGTTATTGGAAAAATAATAAATAAAATTCCAATAATAGTTCTTAAACCATAAACTCCTGTTAATAAATATTTCTTTGGAAACTTTACTCCAAGCCATCCAGCTAATATTGTTCCAAAAATATTGCTAAATCCAATCAAAGCTATTGCTAATGCACCTAAGTTTGAAGTATTAGATACTCCTAAATAATTTAACATACTAGTTGGACTTACTGCACTGCACATTTCAGTTACCATTGCAGGAAAATGAGCAGAAACAAATGCTAATTGATATCCGCATGCAAAAAATCCTAAAAATATCATTCCAAAGTTTGGATCTTTAAAGGCATTTGTTAATACTTTAGTTAAACTAACTTCTATTTCTTTTTTTGTTGAAACAGGTTTTCCTTTTAAAAGGGGTACCATTGCCATTACAATTATAATACTTAATGCAAAAATAATGAATACATTTTGCCATGTGTATATACTTAATAGGGCTTGTGTTAATGGAGCCCCTATCATTTGTCCAACGGACCCAGCAGCAGTTACAATTCCGAGAGACATTGATCTATTTTTATCGCTAGAGGCTCTTCCTACTACGGCTAATATCATTCCCATTCCAGTACCAGCAATTCCAAAACCTATCACAAACTCTAAAAATTGATGGGTTAATGGATTTGTAGCAAA
>CAJJBL010000008.1 GCA_905182395.1 alpha proteobacterium SCGC AAA536-G10
TTTCAAAAATGACAGGTTATGAATATAACGAATCTCTTGCAAAAATTCACTTCTGGGTTACTTTTATTGGAGTTAATTTAACATTTTTCCCTATGCATTTTTTAGGCCTTGCTGGAATGCCAAGAAGATATGTTGATTATCCTGATGCTTTTGCAGGATGGAATATGGTGGCATCTATAGGTTCTTATATTGGTGCAGCAGGCGCTATTATTTTCTTAATTGTTGTTGTTGAAGCTTTTGTCATGAAGCGTAAAGCTAAAAATAATCCTTGGGGTGAAGGTGGAGATACGCTTGAATGGACTATATCGTCTCCTCCAGCTTTTCATACTTTTGAAGAAATACCAAAAGTTAAGTAATAAATTCATTTTAAGGTGGTGTAATTTGGTTGTTAAAACAGAAGTTAATAACACGGCTGTAAATATAGATCTTGTTGGATCTCCAAAAGATTTTTTTGAATTAATGAAGCCTCGTGTTATGTCACTTGTAGTATTTACTGCTTTTGTAGGTTATTACGCCGCTGCTTCAAGTAATTTACATGACTTGCATCCAATTTTAGCATCTATAGGAATCCTTGCTGTTGCAATAGGTGCCGGTGCTTCAGGTGTTCTAAATCAATGGTATGATCGGGATATTGATAGTATTATGGACAGAACCAAGGATAGACCAATACCATCTGGAAGGATAGATCCTTCTGAGGCACTAGCTTTTGGAATTATTACTTCGATACTTTCTATTATAATATTAGGGCTTTCTATAAATTGGCTTGCTGCTGGTTTATTAGGTTTTACAATATTATTTTATGCAATTTTTTATACAGTTTTTCTTAAAAGATCTACAGTACAGAACATTGTCATAGGAGGAGCCGCTGGAGCGTTTCCTCCTGTTATTGGTTTTTCATTTGTTACAGGAGGAGTATCATTAGAGCCTATATTGCTATTTGGTATTATATTTTTTTGGACTCCCCCTCATTTCTGGGCTTTAGCATTAATAAAACAAGATGACTATAAGTTAGCTAAGATACCAATGCTTCCAATTGTACATGGAGAAAAAATTACTAAAAGTTATATATTATATTACATTTTAATATTAATACCATTTTCATTTTTACCATTTTTCTTTAATTTTTCTGGCTATTTATATCTGACTATTTCAGTGCTTTTAGGAATTGAACTTTTAAGACGTGCATATAAACTAATAAAGGGGCACGTAGATTCTGAAAAAAAAATGTTTTTTTACTCAATTTTTTACCTTTTTTTCCTATTCCTTGGAATATGTTTAGATAAATTTTATAAAGTTTTATAGAAAGAATAAAAAATGAAGATTAAAAATGATCCTGATTATATAAAATCTTTTTATAAAAACAGAAAATCCAAAAACTTAATTACACTCCTTATTATAGTAAGCTTAGTTGTTCTATTCTTTTTAATAACTATTATAAGAATGGATATAACTGCCTAGATGTTTGTTTGGTTAATTAATAAAAATAATCGGCTTTTATTCTATATAACTATATTAGTGTTTACTATGATTGGTTTGGCTTTTGCATCTGTGCCTTTGTATGATTTGTTTTGTAGAGTAACTGGTTATGGAGGAACTACACAAAAATCTAAATTAGCACCTGGTTCTAATGGAAAATACAGGAATATACAAATAAGATTTGATGCTAACATATCAAATGAACTGAATTGGCAATTCTTGGCTCCACAGAAAGAATTGATAGTTCAGCCAGGCATTCAAGAAATAGTTTACTATACAGCAAAAAATTTATCAGACAAACCAACTACTGGAAGTGCAGCATACAATGTTTCTCCTCCTAAAGCGGGAAGCGTTTTCATGAAAGTCGATTGTTTTTGTTTTGTCGAGCAAACTATTCAGCCAGGCGAAGAAATAAAAATGCCTGTATCATTTTATGTTGATCCAAGTATTGAAGATGATAAAAATTTACAAAATCTAAGTGAAATCACTTTATCATACACATTTTTTAAAATAGATGTTAAATAGAAAAATTATAAAATTAACTTTCACATATTATAATTTTTGTACTATATAATAATTGATTATGGTTACTTATATTGTATTAAAAAAATGTTAAAATGGAGTAGTAAATGAGCGGTCAACAAAAACATCAATATCATCTAGTTGAACCTAGCCCATGGCCTGCAGTCGGCGCTGCGTCAGCATTTACGTTGGTATTGGGTCTTACACTTTTTATGCATGAATATCCATATAGTATTTATTTTTTAACAGCCGGTTTTATAATGGTTTTAGCTACTATGTTCTTCTGGTGGAGGGATGTGGTAAGAGAAGCAGAATATCAAGGTCATCATACTCCAATAGTTCAAATAGGCATGAGATATGGAATGATATTTTTCATTTGCTCAGAAGTAATGTTTTTTGTAGCGTTTTTTTGGGCTTTTTTTGACTCTAGTTTATATCCTGATACTGGCGTTTGGCCTCCTGAAGGAATAGTTGCATTCGACCCTTT
Source organism: alpha proteobacterium SCGC AAA536-G10 (assembly GCA_905182395.1). Classification (GTDB taxonomy): domain Bacteria; phylum Pseudomonadota; class Alphaproteobacteria; order Puniceispirillales; family Marisalimonadaceae; genus CAJJBL01. The sequence continues at coordinate 2,486 of CAJJBL010000008.1, forward strand.
TGACCTCCCACTTATTAATACCATGATATTATTATTGTCAGGTTGCACTGTTACTTGGTCACATCATGCTTTGCTACATAATAACAGAAAAGACTTTATTAGAGGTTTAATACTAACTGTAATATTAGGAGCATGTTTTACTATTTTACAAGTATATGAATATAGTCATGCTGCATTTGGTTTTACAGATGGTATATATGCATCTACTTTTTACATGGCAACAGGTTTTCACGGTTTTCATGTTTTGGTAGGAACAATATTCTTAGCAGTTTGTTTGTTTAGAGGTATTAAAGGACACTTTACACCTGAACATCATTTTGGTTTTGAAGCCGCTGCATGGTATTGGCATTTTGTTGATGTGGTTTGGCTGTTTTTATTTGTATGTATATATTGGTGGGGTGCTTAATGATTTTTAAAGTAATTAAAAATTAACTTCAATGTTTAAATTTTACAGGAGATAAATATAGTATTTAGACCAATGCTATGGCCAACCTTTTTTTCAGTAATAGTTTTTATAACATTATTATTTTTTGGAACATGGCAAATTAAAAGATTATTCTGGAAAGAAGTCTTAATAGATAGATATATATCTCAAAGCCAATCTAATCCTATTCGAAATCCTCAAGATATTAAGAATTCTCAAATAGAAGAATTCAAATCTATTGTGGTTGAAGGTTCTTTTTTACACAAGAATGAGATATATATAACTGGTAAAACTTTTGAAGGTAATGCTGGATTTCAAGTTATTACTCCATTCAAAATGATAGATAATTCTGTAATTCTTATCAATAGAGGATGGGTTTCAGAAGGATACAGAGACCCTTTAAAAAGAGCTTTTAGTCTTGTTTCAGGAAAAACAACTATTAAAGGAATTATTAGATATCCTCAGGTGAAAGGCTATTTTGTTCCAGAAAATGATGGTAAGAATGGATTTTGGTTTTCAGTTATACCAATACAAATTTTTAATTTTTTAAAGTTTGATCAAAGTAAAATAATTAAAAAATATTATATAGATGCGCTTCGTAAAGAAGGAAAATTAACCTTACCAATAGGGGTTACAGGAAATCCAAATTTACGAAATCAACATTTATCCTATGCTGTAACATGGTATGGATTAGCATTAGCACTCATGTTTGTTTATTGCTCCTATCACTCTTCAGTAGGAAGATTAAATTTTAGAAAAAAAAATAGTAATGAATAAAGGTATTAATTATTTAAGTACTAGAGGTGGTCAATCTTCACTTCAATATGAAGATGTTCTTCTTTCTGGTTTAGCAAGAGACGGAGGCTTATTTATGCCAGAAGAATGGCCTACTTTTAGCCATTCAGAATTAAATGAAATGAAGAAGCTAAGTTACTCTGAACTAGCTGCTAAAATCATGACACCTTTTATACAGCCAAGCTTATCTCATAATGAAGTTTTAAAAATTTGTAATGAAATTTATTCGAAATTCACTAATGATGAAGTGGCCCCTTTAAAGAAAATGGAAGATAATTTATTTATACTTGAACTCTTCCATGGTCCAACTTTAGCATTTAAAGATTATGCGATGCAATTTTTATCCAAAGCTTTTAATGTTGCCTTAACTAAAAATAAACAAAGAGCTGTTATTTTAGGTGCGACGAGTGGAGATACTGGTTCAGCTGCACTTGAAGCTTTTAAAGGAAAAGATAACGTAGATATTTTTATTCTTTTTCCTGATGGTAAAGTATCACCAGTACAGCAAAAACAAATGACTTGGATTAATGATTCAGGTGCACACGCATTATCAGTAAAAACTGATTTTGATGGTTGCCAAGAAATAGTAAAAGATTGTTTTGAAGATTTAAAATTTAAAGATCAAATATCGTTATCAGCTATTAATTCTATTAATTGGGTTAGGCTCCTTCCACAAATTGTATACTATTTTTATTCTGCGTTGAAAGTAGGAGCTCCTGATCAAGAGGTAGCTTTTTCAGTGCCTACAGGTAACTTTGGTAATATTTTAGCCGGTTGGATGGCTAAAAAAATAGGTTTGCCAATATCAAATTTAATATGTGGTTCTAATCAAAATGATATACTAACAAGATTTTTTAATAATGGTGTAATGGAAAGGAAAAACGTAAATCCTTCTTTTAGTCCAAGTATGGATATACAAGTTTCAAGTAATTTTGAAAGACTGTTGTTTGAAATTTTAGACAGAGATGCAATTAAAGTTAAACAAGAGATGTATAATTTTAAAAAAAATGGGATTTTCTCAATACCTAAAGAAACAATGCTTAAAGTAAATAATTTATTTTCAGCATATATGATTTCTAATAATGAAACTTTAGACATTATAAAGAACACCTTTGAGAATTATAATTATATTCTTGATCCTCATAGCGCAATTGGTTTTGGTTCAGCAAGAAAAGCATTAGATGAAAAAATTATCTCTAGTAGCACGCCAATTATTTCTCTTGCCTGTGCTCATCCTTCTAAGTTTCCTGATGTTATAAAAAAAGCTATAAATATAAAGCCACAACTACCTGACCATTTAAAAGAATTAATGGTTAGTAAAGAATATTTTAAAGTTATAGGTGACGATACAAAATTCATTAAAAATTATCTTAAAGAAAAAATGAGAAGTTAATGAACGTAAAATATAAAGTATTTGATTCAGGATTAACGGTTATAGCAGACAAAATGGATGTTCAATCTAGTTCAATTGGCGTTTGGATTAATGCTGGAAGTGCCAAAGAAGAATTAAATGAATGTGGTATTGCTCATATGTTAGAACATATGGCTTTTAAAGGCACGTTAAATAGGAATGCAGAGCAAATTGCCAGAGAAATAGAAGATGTAGGAGGTGATATAAATGCTTATACAGGGAAAGAAGTAACTGCCTATTATTTGAAAGTTCTGCAGGAAGATTCAGATTTAGGAATTGATATTCTATCAGACATTATAAAAAACTCTGTGTTACCTGAAGAGGAAATTGAGAGAGAAAGGGGTGTCATCATTTCAGAAATTGGTCAATCATACGACACTCCAGATGACAGAGTTTTTGAAAACTTTACTTCTACTGCTTTTATAGAACAATCAATAGGTAGGCCTATTTTAGGAACAAAAGAAACTGTCGGTAATTTTAATAAAGTAGATTTGCAGACATTTATGAATTCCCATTATGGACTTGAAAATATGGTGGTTTCTGCTTCTGGTAACATAAATTCAGATTGGTTTTTTGATACAGTTAATGAGAAATTCTCAAATATTAAACATAAAGTTAAATCGAGTAATCTGGATATTAAATGGAATTCAGGATTTTACGGAGAAGATAGAGACTTAGAACAAATACAATTAGTATTCGGAATTGAAGGTTTATCTAATATAGATATAGATAGGTATTCCCTTAGAGCTTTAGCAATTATTCTTGGTGGAGGAATGTCTTCAAGGCTATTCCAAGAATTAAGAGAAAAAAGAGGCTTATGTTATTCTATTTTTGCATTTACTCAAATGCAACCTTCATCTGGAGTTTTGGGATTCTATGCAGGAACATCTCCAAAAGATGGAAATGAATTGCTGGAAGCTAGTTTGAATGAGTGGAATAAATTAAGAGGCTCTATTTCTAAAGAAGAGGTTTCAAGAGCTAAAGCTCAAATGAGATCAGGTTTTATTATGGGACAAGAAAGCACAAGCTCAAGAGCTGAATATTTAGCTAAGAATATCTTAACTTTTGGGAAATTAATTTCAAATGATGCCGTTCTAAAAGAAATTGAGAGTATAACTATTAATTCTATTGAAGAAGTGCTTACAAAAATTTTTACATCTGCTGAGCCAGTTTTGTCTATTATAGGTCCTGATGCATCATTTTATAAAAAAATTAATCTAAATACTTTATTAAATTAAACATGAATTTTTAAGCGTTACCTGAGTAATTTATTAACTTAAGAGGATCAATCCCTATATCTAATAGAGATTTATCCCATAATGAGAATTCCTTATTATTATAAAAGATTAAATTTTTTTTACTCTCGGTCATTATCCATGAATTTTGTATAATTTCATTATTTAATTGATTTTTATCCCAGACAGCACATCCAAGGAAAACCTTAGTATCTATAGGAGCTTTGCCTTTCGAAATATCAACTAGTATGTCGTCTGAGGTTGAAATTATTATTTCCTCTTTAATACATTCTGAACTTGAATATTTTTTTTCATCAGAATGAACTATAAAACCTTGATTCAGATGGACAGGTCCTCCATAAAATGTATCATCAATTTTCAGTAATGAATTAGCTTCTATTTTCATTTGTTTTAATAATTGATTTGTCTTAAAATTAAAAAGTGGTTTATTTAAAATAAGGCCCATAGTGGCCTGATCTGAATATTCACAAATTAAAATAACTGTCTTATAAAATCTTGTGTCTGCTAATCCAGGTGTTGCAATTAAAAGTTTACCTAACAAAACTTGATCCATTTCTATTTTTTACATATATCTTAATTATATTAATATTTAAATAGTGTAAAATCATAAAATGAAAATAAAAAAATATAATTTAATTAATAACTTAAAATTTATATTATTTATTTTTTTAAATATTATTTTCATAAGCAATAATTGTTTTTCAAATACATTATTTGAAAAAGATAGATGGTTAACAAATGAGAAATATGATTTTGTAAAAATAAACCTTTTAAGTGGAAATAAACATTTTGATAATCAAAGTACCCTATTAGCAGGTATACAAGTAAAGTTATCGCCTGGTTGGAAAATATATTGGAGAAATCCAGGCGATGCAGGTTTGCCTCCTGAAGTAGATTGGAAAAAATCCAAAAACATAAAATCGTTAAAATTATTATTTCCTAATCCTAAACGATTTAATTTTTACGAAATTGAAACATTTGGTTATGAAAATGAAGTAATTTTTCCGTTAGAAATAGATATGTTGGATAAGGATAAAAGCTTATCCGGAATTTTGGAATTTAATGCACAAGTTTGTTCAAAGATATGCGTTCCAGTAAAAAAAATATTTAATTTATCTAATTTAGAAACTAATAGCTTACCTACTTCTTTTTTTAAAAAAATTGAACATTTTAAATCAACTGTTCCAGTTAAAATTAAAGATGATAAATTAAAATTATTATCGTTTACCTATCAAGATAAAAAATTACACTTAATTTTATCACAGCAATTTGACTTAAAGCCAATTGATATAATTATTGAAGATGAGAAAGGCACAATTTACTCCAAGCCTTATTTTTATTCAAATCAAGATTTGATGAATATATCAATAGATGTAAAGAACATAAAACTAGATAATAAAAAGTTTCATTTAACTTTTTTAGGAAACGATTCTAGTTTTGAAAAATCAATAATTATTAAAAATATAATAAAATCTGATTTATTATTAGATACTAAAAAAGATTATGAAACTAGTGTATTTGGATTTAAAATACTAATAATAGCTTTCTTAGGTGGAATTATTTTAAATTTTATGCCGTGCGTATTGCCTGTTCTTTCATTAAAAATGATACAATTAGTTAATTATAGGAATGTTAATAAATCTAACTTTAGATATAAAATACTTTTTAATATTCTTGGTATTTTAACTACATTTATTGCTTTGGGTCTAAGTGTCCTCTTAATTAAACTTACTGGAAATATAGTAGGTTGGGGTATTCAATTTCAAAATCAGTATTTTTTAATATTTATGATTTTATTAACTTTAATGTTTTCATTAAATCTTTTTGGCGTATTTCAATTTTATCTTCCACCAAAATTTTTATCGATTCTTTCATACAGAGGCAAAGGATTAATTGAAGATTTCATGAATGGCATGTTTATGACTTTGTTAGCCACACCTTGCTCAGCTCCTCTTGTTGGAACAGCTGTTGGTTTTGCATTGGCAGGAAGTAATATTGATGTTTTTACAATTTTTATAATAATGGGTTTTGGACTATCTTTTCCATTAATAATTTTTTTAATATTTCCTAGCTTCATCTCTTTTATTCCTAAACCTGGTAATTGGTTAAATACTTTTAAAAAAATCATGGCTTTAATGTTATTAGGAACGTCAATTTGGCTAATAAGTATTCTTTTTAAATTAAATAGTGATCTTTATGATACTTCAGGAAACTTAAATAATTCTCAAATAATATTACATTGGAATATGGAAGAAGATCCTTTTTTACCTACTAAATTAGCAAAGGATGGTAAAATAGTATTTTTAGATATAACTGCGGATTGGTGTATTACATGTAAAGTAAATAAACTCTTAGCTGTAGACACAAAGGATATGATTAAATTTTTTAAAAAAAATAATGTTGTGATTATAAAGTTGGATTGGACCAAGCCAGATATAAAAATAAGTGAATTTTTATCTAGTAAAAATCGGTATGGAATACCTTTTAATGAAGTTTATGGTCCATCTGAATTGTATGGAATTTTATTGCCAGAATTGCTTAGTAAAAATATAATTAAAAAATATATTAATTTAGTTAAATAAAAAATATATATGATTACAAACTTAAATAGAAATATTATATTAGTATGACTGATTTATAATTTAGGAGTGTACTATGACGATTAAAGTAGATGAAACGTTCCCTTCAGGAGTATTAAGGTTTAAAGATGATGAAGGTGTTAAAGAAATTAAAACTGAAGAATACTTTGATAATAAAATAGTAGTTTTATTCGCTGTGCCTGGAGCCTTTACTCCTACTTGTTCAGCTAAGCATTTACCAGGGTACATTAGATTATATGATCAAATGAAAGCTAAAGGCGTTTCATCTATTGGCTGTATGGCTGTAAATGACCCTCACGTTATGAAGGCTTGGGGTGACGTATCTGGAGTTGATGGTAAAATTGATATGTTATCAGATTCAGATTGTTCAATCTCTAAATCTCTAGGGCTAGATATGAATTTTGGTAAGGTTTTAGGTCATCGTTCAAAGCGTTTTGCTATGATTGTTGATAATAAAGTTATAACTCATTTATTTGTTGAAGAAGTTGGAGCCTTTGAGGTGTCTACTGCTGAAAATATTTTAGAAAGCTTATAAAGTTATAACTTTATTTCTTTCATTGCCTGAACAGCTAAATTATCAGCTATTTCATTATAATGGTTACCTGAATGTCCTTTTACCCAAAACCATGTAACATTTTGGTCTGATAAGCATTGATCAAGTTCTATCCACATTTCTTTATTAGCGACTGGTTTTTTAGCGGCAGTTTTCCAACCATTTTTTTTCCAATTATGTATCCATAAATTAATTCCATTTTTAACATATTGAGAATCAGTATATAATTCAACTTCACTATTTGGTTCAATTGCTTTTAAAGCATTGATTGCTGCAAGTAGTTCCATTTTATTATTAGTGGTCATTTTATCTGAACCTGACAAATATTTTTCATTGTCGATATAAATTAAAACAGCACCCCAACCACCAGGCCCTGGATTACCGGAACATGCTCCATCTGTATATATAATGATTTTATTTTTCATTTAATTTAAATACCATAATCGCTAGTTGTTTTTATTTCTTTATGGAACCTTAATTTTTTAAGATATTCATCTGGTTTTTTAGGTATTACAATAGCATCTTGTGGTGTGTGTGCCCAATCATACATTCTTGTAAGTAGAAACCTGAGGGCTGAAGCTTGACATAAAATTGGTAAATAAATAATTTCTTTTTCAGATAAATTTCTAACAGATTGATAACCATCAATTAGAGAATTAAATTTTTCTCTATCAAAAATATAGTTTTGATCAAAACACCAAGCGTTTATTGCTATTGCCAAATCATATGCCAGCAAATCTATACATGAGAAATAAAAATCTATTAGACCAGAAATTTTATTTTTAATAAAAAAAACGTTATCAGGAAACATGTCGGCATGAATAAATCCTACAGGAAGATTATTAGGCCAATGATCTCTACAGAAATTATATGATTTTTGAACTTCATTTAAAATATCTAGATCTATAGTTTCTAAAGTTTTTTTAGAAATAGAAGTTTTGCATTCATTAATTAATACCTGCCAACCAGAAAATGATAAAGAGTTTTTACGTATTAATTTAAAGTCCTTACTTGATGTGTGCATTGTACTCATAGTAGACCCAACTAAAAAACAATCATCATTTGTGAATTTAGTTTTTGATTTACCTTCAAGAAAATTAACAATTATTGCTGATTTTTGGCATAAATTCTGAATTGATTTTCCTGTTTTATCAATTATAGGTTTGGGGCACATAAAATTTTTATTATTTAGATGTGTCATTATTTTTGTAAAAAAAGGTAAATCTTTTTTATCTACTCGTTTTTCAAAAATTGTTAAAATAAACTTACCAGTTGTAGTTATTAGAAAAAAGTTACTATTTTCTATACCTTCTGTTATGCCAGAAAAAGATATCAATGTACCAATGTCGTATAAAGATAAGAACTTTATAAGCTCATTTTTCTCTAATTCAGTGTATACTGCCAAATTTAATCCTTGGGAATCTTAACGTAATATTTTAGGTAAATTAAATGTAATATTTTCTTTAATAACTTCATGGTTAATTTGATTTACTTTGAAATTTGTTTTAAGTTTTTTTATCAAAACTTGAACTAATGTCTCAGGAGCAGATGCTCCTGCAGTTAAACCTATATTAGGAAATTTAATTGGATCATATGTATTTAAAAAGTCATTTAAGGTTCTTTCATTTGGAATTAAAAAAGAATTTTTAACTCCACTTGCTATTGCAACTTCAACTAATCGTAATGAGTTAGATGAGTTTTTAGCTCCTATTACTAAAATACAATCACAAATCTTAGCCAATGATTTCACAGCTCCTTGTCTATTAGTTGTAGCGTAACAAATATCTTCTGCAGTAGGTCCTTTGATATTGGGAAATCTATTTTTTAAGATAGTAAGAATTGCATTTGTATCATCTACCGAAAGTGTAGTTTGTGTTGCAAAAGCTAGTTGATTTGGGTTTATTATTTCTACATTTTGAGCGTCTTCTTCTGTTTCAATAAGGGTAACGTTTTCTTTTGGTACTTGTCCCATCGTACCTATAACTTCTGGGTGGTTATTATGTCCGACTAATAAAACATGTCTTCCAAGTTCATAATGACGAATTGTTTCATTATGAACTTTTGTAACTAGTGGGCAGGTTGCGTCTATGGAGATCATTTTCCTACTATTAGCTTCTTGAACAACTGTTTTAGAAACGCCGTGAGCAGAAAATATAATTGGTCTATCAATAGGAGCTTCACTTACTTCCTCAACAAAAATTGCTCCTATGTTAGCCAATGAATTAACCACATCTTTATTATGTACAATTTCATGACGCACATATACTGGAGCGCCAAATTTCTTAATTGCTTCTTCAACAATTTTTACAGCTCTATCCACCCCAGCACAAAATCCTCTAGGCGAAGCTAAATATAAATTAATATTTTGTTTCTTCATAATTAAGTTTTGATGTATTACTTTGTTTACGTCAATAAAGATTATTGATGAAATGTATTTTTTTATATTTTTGAGAGGAAAATAATGATTAAGTCTATTTTAGGTGTTAGTTTATTATTAATAAGTAGTTGTTCAACATTTAAAAAAGAAATTGTAAAATGTCCTCCTATAACTTCTCCAAACGGTTCACAAGAAATTATAGCTAAATCTGAAAATGGAATTCCTACATACATGGGACTTAGAGATGTTGAATTTACTTGTTATAGTAATAGAGCTGACATTGATATGACTGTATTTGTAAATATAAGATCTATAAGAAACAATATCAAAGATGATGACTATGTTCCGATTATTATATCACTAGTTTCAATTGATAAAGAGAATAAGGAATATGATCGTGATCAATTTTCTTACTCTCAATTTTTATTAAATAATAATAAAACAAT
>CAJJBL010000009.1 GCA_905182395.1 alpha proteobacterium SCGC AAA536-G10
GCTGCAGGTCTATATACTTACCCTTTGTTTGTATCCATTATGGCTTTTACTATTTTAAAAGAAAAAATGGGTATTTGGCGTTTAAGTGCTCTTGTTTTAGGAAGCTTAGGAGCTTTAATGATCCTACAACCATGGTCTAATGATTTTATATATGTTCAATTATTGCCTGTTTTAGCAGGTTTTTTTTATGCTTCTAATATTATTTTAATCAGGAAATATTGTCGAAAAGAAAGTGTTATGTCATTAACATTAGCAGTTGGATTAATGTTTTTTATTTCAGCTACTATTGGAACAATATTTTTTGAATTTATATATGTATCAGAAGCTTTTATTAAAGAAATGCCATTTATAGCTCTCGGATGGCCTCAATTAACTATGATTGTTTTTTGTTTTGCAATTATATGTTCTTTTTTAAATCTTTTTGGCAACTTATGTTTAGCAAAAGCATATCAATCAGCTGAAAGCAGCTGGCTAGCTCCTCTTGACTATTCATATCTATTTTTTGCAGCTATTTGGAGTAAATTATTATTTGGTTTTTGGCCTACTAATATGAATTTAGTAGGTATTTGTTTTATTGCATTCTCTGGAATATTAATTGCATGGAGAGAAAAAGTTAAAAAAGTAGTTAGATAAAATTAGTATTTAAAAAATTGTCAATTCTATTACTAAAAATTATATCTGATCTTCTTATCTTTCTTGTTAAGAATATGCCTTTTAATGAAATAGCTCTGCTTAGTGCAACATAAGTTTGACCGTGAGCAAAAGTGCCGCTATCAAGGTCAATTATTACATTTTCAAAAGTTTGTCCTTGGCTTTTATGTATAGTTACAGCCCAGGCTAATTTTATAGGGTATTGAGTGAATGTAGCAACAACTTCATGTTTTACTTCACCATCTTTTATAGTGTAGTTAAATCTTTCCCATGTATCTTTAGTTATTTTGTGAACTTTATTTTTAATTTTTAAGTGAATAATATTCTTATCTAATTTATGAACAACTCCAATTGATCCATTAACCCATCTCTTTGGAGATTTTAAATCATTTTTAACCATCATTACTTGAGCACCTAATTTTAATTCAAGTATTTCATCTGCTGGTTTTTCTTTGAAATCACCAGTTTGTATGGATTTATATAAAAATGATTCTGTACTAATGTTTTTTAAATTTGCGTTATTGATGCTATCAACTTTTCTGTTTGTTGGAGATAGTATGATTGTTTCAATTGGGATTATTGAATTATCTTTAATTATTCTGTCATTTATAATATTGAGATCATTATCAGATATAAGTCCTGATCTTATGTTGCTCAAAACGTTTAAAAAAGTTTCATCTTTCTGTCTATAAACTTTAGTTAACTCAAAAGTTTTTAAAGATGAAGATTGATAACAATTTGCATTAAAAAAGTAATGACCATCTGGATAAAAATTATAAAAAATCTCCTGTTCATTTTCTCTTACTACTGGAGGTAATTGGTATAAATCACCTAATAGAATAACTTGAACACCTCCAAAACATTCTTCGCTTCTTCTGTTAAGTTTTAAGGATTGATCAATTCCATCTAGAATATCTGATCTAATCATAGAGCATTCATCAATTAAAATTGTATCTATTTTACTTATTATTTTATTAGATAATTTTTGTATTTTTTCATTAATAAGAATTCTAGGAGGAAATAAAAAAAAAGAATGAATAGTTTTCCCTTTAGCTTTAATTGCAGAAATGCCAGTCGAAGCTAGTATTACAAAATTCTTTTTAGAATTAACTCTAAAATATTCTAATAAGGTTGTTTTTCCTGATCCAGCTTTTCCAGTTATAAACATATTTTGGCTTGAATGTTCCATTACGTTGTATATTTCTTTAAAATCGTCTCTTACTTCAAGTTTTTCTGGTAAGTCATCGAGAGATTTATATGAATTATATGTGTTAGACATTTTTAATTCTTGCTATGAAAATATGATGTAATTTTATTAATTATAATTTTTAGAAAATATAGGGTATCTTTTTTAAATATTATTATAGTGAAATTGAAAAAAATTAATCAAAAGTAAACTCTTTAACAATTGAATTAACTATTTCATCTTGTGTTAAAGATTGATTAAAAATTATTGCATCTTTAGGTTCCTCTAAAATAGAAAACTGGCTGTCGACAAGTGTATCTGGCATAAAATGTTCTTTCCTAGAATTTATTCGATTTCTTGCAGTGTCTTTATCGACTTTTAAGTACACTAGTTTATAATTCTTAACTCCAATTAATTGTCTATACTTATCTTTTAAAGCTGAACAAGCTACAACTAAGTTTTGTTTATCAATTCTACTTATTATCTGGTCTTTAATCTTTAATAACCAATCATATCTATCTGCGTCATTAAGTGGAATGCCTTCACTCATTTTGTTAATATTGTTTTCTCCATGGAAGTCATCTGCTTCAATAAAAAAACCGTTAATTTTAGAGGATAACTTTGAACCTATAGTTGTTTTTCCAGATCCTGCAACGCCCATTATAAGAATACAAGTAAATGTATTTTTCATTATTTTGTCCAATAAGGTTTTATTATTTTATTTCCTTTTTTTTCTCTCAAAGGATGTTGTCCAAAAAAACTTCTTTGTAATTGGATTGTTTCACCAATATTATGTTTAGAAAAAACTAGATCAAAATAATTTAAATTAGCTGATAATACAGGTGAGGGTATTGAATTTTTTGATGCTATGGAAATAAATTTTCTAATACTTGATAAGTTATCTGAAGTTTTGTTTGAAATAATTTTATACAAAAAGTTTAAATTAAATTCTTTGTTGATTGCGTATTCTGATGCAATGTATTCAAGATATTTGCCTTGTAAAATACAACCTGAATTCCAAACTTTAAAAACATCACCAATATTAAAACTAAAATCATCCCATTTATTGGAAGTGTTTATCAAATCGAGTCCTTGATAAAGTGAACAAGCAAAATTAAAAAAAATAATTTCTTCTAAATTGATTTCATTAAAATCAACTAATTCTTTTTTATTAGAAATATTTGTTTCTTGATTACCATTAAAGTTAAATTTTGATGAAATGGATCTTGTTGAAAGCGCTGAATAAATTGCAGGAATACTTACATTAAGTTCTAATGCAGCATTAACTGTCCAAATGCCTGTTCCATTTTGATCAATTTTAGAATCAATTTGATCTATAAAAAGTTGGTTATCTTTGTTTTGGGCATTTAAAACTTTAGAGGTTAGTTCTAAAAGATAAGATGATGAATTAGTATTTAAAAGTTTATTTAATTCATTTGATTGATCATTCTGACTTTTACCAAAAGCTTTCTTTAGAATGTTGGTAGTTTCTGCTAATGTTCCCATAAGAGCGTATTCAATGCCGTTGTGAACTAATTTAACAAAATGACCACTTCCAGGGGATCCAAAGTAATTGCAAGCTATATTATGTCCATTTGAAGCAGCAATTGAATTAAAAATATGTTTTGTTTCTTTCCATGCCTTTTTAGAACCCCCAACCATTATTGCAGGGCCGCTTAATGCTCCTCCAGGTCCTCCAGACACACCAACTCCTAGAAAACAAATATCATAACTTTTTAAATATTCATGCCTATCTATAGACTTTAAATACAAGGAATTGCCTAGATCAGCAATTATGTCTTTGGGATTTAAATATTGTATTAATTCATTGATGCATATATCAATTTTGTCTGCTGGAAGACTTAACATTATAATTTTAGGACTTGGTAAATTATTACATAATTCTTTAATAGATGACTCTATTTTTAAATTTTTAATATTATCAAATGTAATTTTTTTAATTATCTCTTTATTTTTATCAAATCCATAAACTTTAAAATCTTTAGATACTAGGTTTTTAGCTAAATTATAGCCCATAGAACCCATTCCAATAATTCCAATATTCATATATTTACTTTCTTAACTTTAAATAAAGATTATTTTTATACTTGTTTAAATTTTATATTAACTGTTAATGAATTTCTACTATTAGAAAAAAATATTTAATAAAACATGGGTAATTATAAGAATTTTTTTAATTTTTATATATTAATTTCAAGTTAGTAAATAAATGTAATTTATATTTTTAATAATTATAAATACAACTACAATTTAATTATTCAAAATATATAAATTCGACCAATATAAATAAAACTATTACTATACAAGCGGTAATTATTAATTTTTTAGATTATGAATTAAAATTTTTATTAGAGGTAATTTAATAAATAAATTACCTCTAAAGTTAATTTTAAAAAGGTTCTTAAAAAATATATAATATAATCACTTATTTATTTTTTTATTTGCCTTCTATTATTTTGAGCACTTTTGGAGGAGACATTGGCAAACTATATGATCTTTTTCCAAGAGCTTGATAAACTGCATTTGAAATTGCAGCTAATGGTGGAACTAATGGCACTTCGCCAACTCCACGCACCCCTTGTGGGTGTTTAGGGTTAGGAACTTCAATTAAAACTGTATCTAACATTGGTAAGTCAGAACACACAGGCATTCTGTAATCAAGGAATCCAGTATTATCTAAGTGGCCATTTTTATTGTAAATATATTCTTCACTTAGTGCCCAACCAATTCCTTGAGCACACCCGCCTTGAAGTTGACCTTCTACATAATCAGGATGAATAGCTTTGCCAACATCTTGAATTGAAGTGTATCTTTTAACTCTTACAATACCTAAATCCATATCTACTTCTACATCACAAATATGTGTTGCAAAACCACCTTCTGCACCTTCAGTATTTATTTGATAACCAGCTCCTATTGGACCTCCAGTAGCTGTAGCTTTATCAGCTAACTCAGCTAGACTTAGAGAATCAAATTTACCAGCATTATCACCAGCAGGACGAGCCTCTCCATTATCCCATTCGATAGCATCTTCATCAATACCCCAAATTTTAGCAGCTCTTTGCTTTAATTGTTTGATAACTATTTTTGCAGACTCAGTAACAACCATAGCTGATGCAAATAAAACTCTACTACCCCCAGTTAAGTTACTATATCCAATTGAGGCTGTGTCACCAATTTGAACAGATACTTTGTCATGATGAATTCCAAGTAGTTCAGCAGTAATATTAGCAATTGACGCTCTTGATCCTCCCACATCAGGGTGTCCGGTTGTAACTACAACATTACCATCTTCTGTAATATTAAGTTGTGCGCTTGATTCACCACCTGCATTAAACCAAAATCCACTTGCTACGCCTCTTCCTTGATGCTTGCCTAATGGAGCTTTGTAGTGGGGGTGATTAATTGCAGCATCTAATGTTTCTATATACCCCATTTTCGGAAATACAGGCCCGTGGACAGCCTTAGTGCCTTCTTTTGCAGCGTTAATTTTTCTTAATTCGAGAGGACAAATTTTTAGAGCTTCTGCGATTTCGTCTAATACACATTCAACACCATATGCACCAATTGGAGCTCCAGGAGCCCTATAGGCTGCAACTTTACTTCTATTTGAAACTACGTCATACCCAAAATTATGTGCATTAGGAATGTCATATGGAGCAAGAGAACAGCCAACAGCACCTCTAATTGGTGACCCAGGAAAAGCTCCGGCTTGCAAATAATAAACACATTTTGCAGCCACAATTTTTCCATCATTTGTAGCTCCAATTTTAATTTTGCTTTTTGAACCTGAAGTTGGTCCAGATGCCCTCATTGTATCTTCTCGGGTCATAATTATTTTAACTGGACGTCCTGTTTTTTGTGATAAAACAGTCGCGAGAGGTTCAAGGTAGACAATTGTTTTTCCACCAAAACCTCCGCCAATTTCGGCAGGTATTGCTTTGATGTTACTTTGAGGTATACCTGTTAAAAAAGAAGTCATAGCTCTTACCATAAATTGGCCTTGGCTTGAACTCCATATAGTAGCTCTTCCATCAGCTGCAACGCTAACAAGACATGAATGTGTTTCAAGATAACCTTGATGAACAGCTTCTGTTTTAAAATCTCTTTCAATAATGATGTCAGCTTTTGAAAATCCTTCTTCAATATCACCTTTTTTATGTTCTAAAGTACCGGCAATATTAGATGGCTTATTATTGAATTTTATATGGTCGTGAAGAATGGGAGCATCATCTTTAATAGCATCTTCAATATCTATAGCCCATGGAAGAATTTCATATTTAACTTCAATTAATTCGCAGGCTTTTTCAGCTATTGCTTCAGTTGTTGCCGCGACTGCAGCTAATGGGTGACCATGAAACAATACTTTATCTCTTGCCATAACATTTCTACACATCCAGCGCATATCTTGAATTCCAAGAGTTACAGGTGTATCAAGAGGAAAGTCAACTATATCTTTAGAAGTAATGACCGACTTGACACCTTCAAGAGATTCTGCCTTTTTAGTGTTGATAGAAATAATTTTAGCATGTGGATGTGGACTTCTTAAAACATGTCCCCATATCATACCTGGCATTGAAGTGTCAGAAGAATATTGAGCGCGCCCAGTAACCTTTTCCGCACCGTCTGGTCTTACTGTATTTTTACCTATCCATTTATTATTAATTTCGTTCATTATGCTTTCTCCTTCATATCTTCAGCTACTTCCATGACAGCTTTGACAATTTTGTCATAACCTGTGCAACGACATAAGTTTCCTGCAAGCCAAAACCTAACTTCTGTTTCTGTTGGAGAAGGGTTATGGTCCAACAAAGCTTTTGAAGCCATTAAAAAACCTGGTGTACAAATTCCACATTGTAAGGCTGCTCTTTCTAAAAACTTTGTCTGCAAAGCATGAAGCTTTCCACCTTCGGACATTCCTTCTATTGTCTCAAGTTTACTTCCTTCGGCTTCAGCAGCAAGTACAAGGCATGAACAAACTAATTCACCATCTAAAATTATACTGCAAGATCCACAATCTCCTGATCCACAACTTTCTTTTGCGCCTGTTAATTCTAATTGATTTCTCAATACACTTAGCATCGTGTCATGAGGTTCACATAAATACTCTATATTTTCATTATTAATTTTAGTTGAAACGTGGATTTTACTCATAACATTAATTTCCTTTAATTCTGTCAATTGCTATTAACACTGAACGTTTAAATAAAACGCCGGCAACTTTAGTGCGATAATCTATTGTGCCTCTTTTATCATTTATTGGATTACAAGCTTCCATACAAAGCTTTGAAACTTTTTGTATAATCTCAGAGTTAATATCTGTTCCTACCATAATTTCAGAAGCTTCTTTAATAAGAAGTGGGGTGGGAGCGACCGCTCCTAAAGATACTCTTGCATGAGTACATATACCATTTTCCATAGTTATATTAACTCCACATCCAACAACAGCAATATCCATTTCCGTTCTTGGTGTCATTCTTAGGTAAGCATCACTTGAGTTAGCAGCACGTTTTGGAAAATTAATACTTACGAGTATTTCTCCATTTTCTAAAACTGTCTTTCCAGGCCCTTTATGAAAGTTTTCAATTGGGATATCTCTTGAGCCCTTAGGGCCCGCAATCGTAACCGTGCAATTAGCAGCAACTAATGCTGGCACACTGTCACCTGCAGGAGAGCCGTTACATAGATTTCCACCAAGAGATGCTCTTCCTTGAATTTGTTCCGATCCAATTAATCTGAATGCTTCTAAAACACCAGGCCATAAATTTGCAAACTTTTTATTTCTATTAAGGTTAGCTCCTGAAACTGCTGCCCCAATTTTAAATTCATTATCAGAAACTTCTTTTATTGAATTTAATTCAACAATTTTCTTAATATCTATTACCATGTTTGGTTTTTTAATACCGCTTTTAATTTGCACTAACAAATCAGTGCCACCAGCTAAAAATCTAGCTGATCCTTTTGCTTCAGAATGAGCTTTAACAGCTTCATCTATTGTTTTTGCAGCTAAATATTGAGTTTCAGACATTATATCTCCCAAGAAATAAGTTTTAAAATAATTAAAAATGAATATATATCATTAAAGTATTAGGTTAGTTAAATATATATATAACACTTTCATTTAACAAATTAACAATTTAAGTTTAAACATTCAATATATAATTTGTAAATCAGTTTATTTTTTTGATTTTAAAGGTAGATATGAAATTTTTTTCTAATGCCCATTTTTTACTAACTTTGACTTCTATGTTTTGGGCGTTTAATACTATAGCTGGTAGAGCTGCGGTTGGAGAAGTCTCTCCTCTTCTTATTGTTAGCATTCGTTGGTTTTTTGTTGCTTTTATATTGACTTTTATATGTAGAAAAGAATTATATAGTAGTTGGTTAATTCTTAGTAAAAGATTTAAATGGCTAGCTTTTATGAGCTTAGCGGGTTTTACAGGATTTAACTCTTCTTATTACATTGCAGCTCATGACACTATAGCTATTAACCTAGGTCTTGTTCAAGGAGCTATGCCAGCTTTTATAATTATTATTGCAAGAGTTTGGCTTAAAGATAGAATAACAATGTTACAACTTTTTGGTTTGTGCTTAACGTTTACGGCAGTTCTATTAGTTGTTAGTTCAGGCAATATAAGTAAATTATATAATCTTGAATTAAATAAAGGTGATATAATTATGATTTTAGCCTGTAGTTTATATGCAGTATATGCCGTAGGTTTGAGAAAAAAACCTAAGATTGGAAGCCTTCCTTTACTCACTTTTTTTGCATATGTGGCCTTCTTAGGCTCCATTCCTGGACTTATATATGAGGCATCGACATCTAACCTAATTTTACCTGGTTACAAAGGCATTGTAATTTTATCTGTTATTGTAATATTTCCATCTTTCTTAGCTCAAATTTTCTTTATGAAAGGTGTTGAAAAAATAGGTCCTAGTAGGTCTGGTTTATATACAAATTTGGTCCCTATCTTTAGTTCATTTCTAGCAGTTTTCTTTTTAGGAGAGTCCTTTCAGTCATACCACTTAATATCATTGATTTTGATTTTTCTGGGTATCTATATGTTTGAATATAAGAAAAAATTGACTGCTTAATTATAATAAATTATAGGTCATCAAATTATTTAATTTTTTAAATTATATGTGTTTTTTTATGTTTTTTGACTTTTCATATTCTCCTTTTGAAGGTTTTTGTCTGTTATTATCAATGATAATTTTTGGAAAATTATTTAGAGAAAATTGGAAAAATAAAAATGGTAAATGGGTAGTTAAATCATGGATTTATGGTTTGATATCATCACTATCTTTTTTTGTTATGGTTTTGTTGCCCATGAATAATTAGCTTTAAATTGAAGGCTTTTTACAATTTAATTGATTTATTAGTGGATTATTAGGGTCTATATCCTTGTTGCAAACTAAACATTTGTCTGATCCTGAAACAGCATTAAGGCCTCCACAGCTTCCTTTTATATTTTTGCCCATTAGCATTGCACCTAATGACATTATAGACATAACAACAAGTAAACCTAAAAATGTAAAAATAAAAATTTCCATATTTATGGATACAATACTAAATTAAAACATTCAATTATTAGTTTTTGTTTAATTTTTTAAATTCACTACTTTTAATTTTTATAAAATTATTTTTTTCTTTTAAAATAAATAAAGAAGCAATTTTATACTTTTCGGCTATTTTTAATCCTTTATTTGATCCTAAGGCTAATAGTGCTGTTGCCCATCCGTCTGCCATCATTGCATTATTATGAATTACAGTTACTGATTTTGTATTGTGTAATATTGGCTTTCCTGAATTTGGATTTAAAATATGAGAATATTCAACTCCGTTTTCTTCATAAAAGTTTTTGTAATCTCCTGAAGTTGCAATGCCTTTATTAGTTATATTAACTATTTCATTTATAAATTTTCTATTTAAATTAGGGTTTTCAATTCCAATAACCCAATCTTTTTTAACATTATTAAATCCTTGAGTTAAAATGTCTCCACCTATATCAATTAAGTAATTATTTATACCTAATTTATTAAATTTTTTACCTATAATATCAATACCATATCCTTTTGCTATTGATGATAAGTTAATAGACACATTTTTATTTAGTTTAATGATTGATAAATTTTCAGGATCTAATTTTAACATTTTAATTTGATTTACTAATTTTAATGCATTTTTAATATCTATGTCTTTAGGAACTTTTTTCTTTTTATTCTTGTAACCAAAGCCCCAAAGTTCAATTAAAGGATCAATAGTAAGATCAAGAAAACCTTTGCTTTGCAAATGAATTTCATTAGCTGCATAAATTATATTAAATAAATCTTTTGATATATTAATTGGAAGTGTTGTTTTTTTTTGGTTAAGAAGAGATACCTCAGAAAAACTATCCCAATTAGATAATTTTTTATTAACCTCATCTAGTGTCTTAGTTATTTCAAACTGCAGGTCTTGTCTTGATATATTTTTTGGAAGATCTACTATATTAATACTATAATACGTTCCCATTGTTTTTCCATCAATTCTAACTCCCTTTTGTTTTGAATCAAAGCAAGAAGTGACTAATAAAATTAAAACTGTTAAAATAAAGAAATTTATAATTTTCATGATATTTTTACAAATTTTCTTAAAAAGTTGAGTTTGAAGTATTATAAGTCATGTGCAAAATCTATATATTAAATTAACATATAGGATTTATAAACTCTATTTTTTTTAAAAAATATTTAAAAATACTTTTATTTATGAATAATCATAAAAATATATCCATATACTCTTGTTTTTTTTCTATTTTATTATATATCATTTCTATAATTAGTTTAAACTTATTAAATTATTTACTTTGATGATAAGTTTATTTTGCAATAATAATTCTGAAGGCCTTTATTTATTCTTTTTATGAAAAATTTTAATTTAAAACGTGGGCTTGATATTCCTATATTGGGAATTCCAGAGCAAAAAATTTATGACGGTAATAATCCTGAAACATTAGCTGTTCTTGGTCCTGATTATAATGGTTTGAAGCCCAAAATGTTAGTTAGTGTTGGAGATAAAGTTGTAAGGGGCACTCCTTTATTCTGTCATAAGGATAATCCTGATGTTTTATATGTTTCTCCATGTAAAGGTCATGTAGAAAGTATTAATAGAGGTGAAAAAAGGGCTCTTTTAAGTGTAGTTATTTCTGTAGATAGTTTAACTCACAAAGGTATGAATATAGTTAAGTTAAATTCTCAAATAGATGATAACACAGAATTTGTTAGAAAATGCCTTTACGAAAGCGGTTTATGGACATCATTTTTAACCCGTCCTTATTCTAAGGTGCCTCAAGCAGGTTCTGTTCCCACATCTATTTTTATAACTGCGATGGATACTGAACCCTTGTGTCCTGACGCAGACTTAATAATTAATCAAGATCTCAAAGCTTTTGAGGAAGGTGTAAAAAAAATATCAACTTTGACTGAAGGGGAAGTTTTTATTTGTAAAAAAAATGATAGCAATATTAATTTAAAGAATTTTAAAACATATAATTTTGATGGCCCACATCCAGCGGGTTTAGCTGGAACTCACATTCATTTTCTAGATCCTCCTAATGGTAATAAAATGGTTTGGTCTGTTAGTTATCAAGATGTAATTGCAATAGGTAAATTATTTCTTTCTGGTCATATTGATATTGAGAAAACAATTTCTTTAGCTGGTCCTCTTGCTAAGAATCCTAGATTAGTTAAAACTGTTATGGGAGCTTCTTTATTTGATTTACTTAAAGGTGAGTTTATAAACAACACAGCTTGTAGGGTAATATCTGGTTCTGTACTATCTGGTTTTCATGCGGATGGACATCTTAGCTTTTTAGGGCGATATTCTAGACAAGTTACTCTCATTGAAGAAGATAAAGAAAAATTACTTTTAGGGTGGATTAATCCGCAACCAAATAAATTCTCTGTTATGCCAGTCTTGGCATCAGCCTTTGGTTTTTTTAAATTATTCAATCTTACATCAAATTTAAATGGTGGAAGAAGAGCCATGGTTCCAACAGGTGTGTTTGAAACGTTAATGCCTCAAGATTATTTGCCTACCCAATTACTTCGTTCACTTATAGTTATGGATACAGATGTGGCTCAATCTCTTGGTACACTAGAGTTAGATGAAGAAGATCTTGCTTTATGTACTTTTGCTTGTCCAGCTAAATATGAATATGGATCTGCATTAAGAGATAGTCTTGTAAAAATAGAAAAGGAAGGGTAATTAATGTCACTTCGTAGTTTTTTTAGTTCACGTGAATCATTGTTTCAAAAGGGTGGAAAATATCAAAAATTTTATCCAATTTTTGAAATGATTGAAACTATTTTTTTTACTAGTAATACAGTGACTAAAGCAGCTCCTCATGCAAGAAGTTTTGTAGATATGAAAAGAATAATGACATATGTAGTTATTGCAACTATTCCATGTGTTTTATGGGCTTTTTATAATACAGGTTTACAAACAAATATTGCTTTATCAAACGTAAATTTAAATGACGTTTCGGGTTGGCGGATTTTTTTAATAAAAATTACAGGTCTTGGAATTAATCCAGATAATATTTTAGCAAATTTAATTCATGGAGCCCTTTACTTTCTTCCTATTTATTTTGTTACCCTGTTAGCTGGCGGTATATGGGAAGTATTGTTTGCCACAGTTCGAGGTCATGAAGTGAATGAAGGTTTTTTAGTGTCTTCTATGCTTTTTACTTTAACTTTGCCTGCTTCAACACCTTTATGGCAAGTAGCATTAGGTATCTCATTTGGTGTTGTTATCGCTAAAGAAGTTTTTGGTGGAACAGGCAAAAATTTTTTAAACCCAGCTTTAACAGGGCGTGCCTTTTTGTATTTTGCTTATCCAGCAAGTATGTCTGGGGACTCTATTTGGACGCCTGTGGATGGGTTTTCCGGAGCAACTTCTTTAGGTATATCAGCTTCAGAAGGCTTTGAATCTTTAAAAAATTACGGAATTACATGGTCTGATGCTTTTTTAGGTACAATACAGGGTTCATTGGGTGAGACATCAACGCTAGCGTGTTTGATAGGCTTATGTTTTTTACTTCTAACTAAGATTGCAAACTATAGAATGATCGTAGGATGTTTAGTTGGCATGATCGTTTTTTCATCATTTTTAAACTGGATTGGTTCTGACACAAATCCAATGTTTAGTATGCCTTGGTACTGGCATCTTGTTATTGGAAGTTATGCATTCGGTTTAGTTTTTATGGTTACAGAACCAGTTTCTGCAAGTCATACAAACTTAGGTAGATATATATACGGTGCTTTGATTGGTTTTATGGTTATTATGATAAGAGTCCTTAACCCTGCTTTTCCTGAAGGTATGATGTTAGCTATATTATTTGGAAATATATTTGCCCCGCTCATTGATCATTTTGTTGTTATGGCAAATATCAAAAGAAGGTCTAGAATAAATGTCTGAACTAAAAATAAATACATTAATTTCAAAATTTAGAAATATGTCTAATGATAGTGTCCCTAAAACAATTTTTGTAGCTGTTATATTATGTTTTTTTTGTTCTATGGTTGTTTCTTTTGCTGCAGTAAACTTAAAATCTATTCAAGATGTGAATAAGATCCGTGATAAACAAAAAAACATTCTTCAAGTAGCAGGAGTTTATTATGAAGGAATTGATATTGATAAATCATTTTCATCTTTTCAACCTATGATAGTTGATTTGGATAAAGGAACTTACTCAAATAATTTTGATCCTAATGTTTTTGATGACAAAAAAGCGGCACTTGATCCAGCATTAAGTACTCTTTTAAAAGAAGACCCTGCTTCAATTGGTAGAAGAGCAAATTTTACTACTATTTATCTTTTAAAAAATAAAGATGGATCATTAGATAAAGTAATTTTGCCTGTATACGGTTATGGGCTATGGTCAACTTTGTATGGGTTTATTGCGCTTGAAGAAAATTGTAACGATATATTTGGACTACAATTTTATCAACACGCAGAAACTCCGGGGTTAGGAGCTGAGGTAGATAATCCAAAATGGAGAGCTCAATGGAAGGGAAAGAAACTTAACAATGAGAATGGTGAACTTATGATACAAGTTGCTAAAACAATGAATTCTAAAGAATATCATGTTGACGCTCTTGCGGGAGCTACTTTAACATCTAATGGAGTTGATAATTTAGTTAAATTTTGGATGGGAGAAACTGGTTTTAAAAAGTTTCTTACAAATTTAAAGAATGGAGCTGTTTAATGTCTCAAACAAGAAAACAACTGCTTGTTGATCCACTTGTTGATAACAATCCAATAACATTACAAGTTTTGGGTATTTGTTCTGCTTTAGCAGTAACATCATCTTTAAATGTTGCCTTTGTTATGTCTCTTGCTGTGATAGCTGTTACAGGTTTTTCGTCATTATTTATTTCTATTCTTCGTAACTATATTCCTAGCTCTATAAGAATTATTGTTCAAATGGTTATTATTGCTTCTTTAGTTATTTTAGTTGATCAAATAATAAAAGCTTACGCATATGATATTTCAAAAACTCTTTCAGTATTTGTAGGTTTGATAATCACAAATTGTATTGTTATGGGGAGAGCTGAAGCTTTTGCTATGAAAAATACACCAATTGATTCATTTATAGATGGAGTAGGAAATGGTTTAGGATATGGCGCTTTACTTATGTGTGTTGGTGTTGTTAGAGAATTGTTCGGTTCAGGTTCTTTGTTTGGAATTATGATACTTAACCCTGTAAATAATGGTGGTTGGTACGTTCCTAATGGCTTGTTATTATTACCTCCTTCAGCTTTTTTTATAATAGGGCTTTTAATTTGGGGGATACGTACTTGGAAGAAATCACAGGTTGAAGCTAGAGAATATAAAATTCAAACTTTAGAGATTCATTAATGGAAGCCTTAATCTCACTAGCGGTCAAAGCTATTTTTGTTGAAAATTTAGCTTTATCTTTTTTTCTAGGGATGTGTACTTTTATTGCTGTTTCAAAGAAAATTTCTACAGCTATAGGTTTAGGTGTTTCTGTTATGATTGTTCAGGCAATTACAGTGCCAGCTAACAACATTATTCTTACTTATTTACTGAAGCCTGGTGCCCTTGCTTGGGCAGGATTTCCTAATGTTGACTTGACTTTTCTTGGTTTGATATCTTACATTGGAGTTATAGCAGCTTTAGTTCAGATTTTAGAAATGATACTAGATAAATATTTTCCAACTTTATATAATGCACTTGGTATATTTCTTCCACTTATAACAGTTAATTGTGCTATTTTAGGAGGATCTCTATTTATGGTAGAGAGGGATTACAATTTTTCTGAAGCGACTACTTATGGGATTGCTTCAGGTTTTGGTTGGTTGTTAGCTATAGCTACAATGGCGGGTGTTAGAGAAAAATTAAAATATAGCGATATACCAGATGGTCTGCAAGGTCTGGGTATAACGTTTATTACTGCAGGCTTAATGGCAATGGCTTTTATGTGTTTTTCTGGTGTTAAATTATAAGGATTTATTATGGATACTTTTGTATTAGGTGTAACTCTATTCACAATGATTGTGTTGTCTTTAGTCACGATCATTATGTTAGCAAGAAACAAATTAGTTTCTTCAGGTGATGTAAATATTACTATCAATGGTGAGAAGACGATAACTGTTCCAGCTGGAGGGAAGCTTTTACAAACTTTAGCGGCTGAAAAATTATTTGTTCCTTCTGCATGTGGTGGGGGTGGAACATGTGCTCAATGTAGAGTTAAGATTCATTCTGGAGGAGGGTCTATTCTTCCAACTGAAGAAGGACATATTAATAAAAGAGAAGCTTTATGTGGTGATAGGTTGTCATGTCAAGTGGCAGTAAAGCAAGATATGAATATTGAGGTACCAGAAGAAGTTTTTGGCGTTAAAAAATGGCGATGTAAAGTTAAAAGCAATGATAATGTTGCTACATTTATAAAAGAATTGATATTAGAGCTTCCTGAAGGTGAGGATGTGGATTTTAGAGCAGGTGGATATATACAAATTGAAGCTCCTAAATATTCTCTTTCCTACAAAGACTTTGATGTTGCAAAAGAATATCATGAAGATTGGGATAGATTTAAGATATGGGACGTAAACTCAGAAGTTACTGAGCCCATTGAAAGAGCTTATTCAATGGCTAATTGTCCTGCTGAAAAAGGCATTGTAATGTTAAATGTAAGGATAGCATCTCCTCCTCCAGGTTCTAAAGGAATTCCTGCAGGTAAAATGTCTTCTTATTTATTTAGCCTTAAAAAGGATGACGAGGTTATCGTTTCTGGCCCTTTTGGTGAATTTTATGCAAGAGAAACTAATAAAGAAATGGTATTTGTTGGAGGAGGAGCGGGAATGGCTCCGATGAGAAGTCATTTATTTGATCAATTAAATAGAATAAAAACTGATAGAAAAATTACTTTTTGGTATGGTGCACGTTCTAAAAAAGAAATGTTTTATGTCGAAGAATTTGATAAACTACAAGAAGAAAACGATAACTTTGAATGGCATGTTGCACTTTCTGACTCTGTTCCTGAGGACAAATGGGAAGGTCAAAAAGGTTTTATTCACAATGTTTTATTTGAACAATATTTAAAAAATCATCCAGCTCCTGAGGATTGCGAATACTATATGTGTGGACCACCAATTATGAATCAATCTGTTACTAATATGCTAATTGATTTAGGCGTTGATAAAGAAGATATAATGTTAGATGATTTTGGTGGATAATTATAAATAATTTTAAATTATTATCTTTAATTCTTTCTTATCAAGAAGTAATTAGTTGGAAAAAATGGTTAATATTAATTTAAATGTTATTAATTCTTGTGTCAGTACAAATGAAATAGCTTTTAATGCAGCATTAAATGGTGCTAAAGAAGGTAACTCATATCTTTCTTATAATCAAACTAAAGGTAGAGGTAGAAATAGTAACGAATGGATTTCAATTAAAGGTAACTTGTTTTTATCAACAATAATTCGGCCGAATAAAAAGAAATCTTATTGGAATCAGTTATCTATAATCGTTGGTTTCTCAGCTTTAGAAGTTTTTTGTGAATTAGGCGTTGATAATAATATTATAGAAATGAAATGGCCAAATGATATATTAGTCGATAAAAAGAAAATATCTGGTATTTTATTAGAATCATCTGATAATTTTATTGTTGCTGGAATTGGAGCTAATATTTTAAAAAATCCAACTAAAGAAAAAAAATGGGATACTGCTAGACTTATTGATTATATAAATTTTACAGCTTCAATAGAAGATATTGGATTAAAAATATTGGATAAGGTGTTTAACAATTATATTGTTTGGGAAAATTTTGGTTTAAAAGCTTTTATTAATAAAGTTAATCCGTTTATTAAAAATATTAATTGTATGATATGTGTAAAACTTTCATCTCAATCTGATTATATTAACGGAATATTTTTAGGTTTAGGTGATAATGGCGGTTTAAAAATTAAACAAAATGAAGAGGTTCTTGAATTTTATTCAATTGATAATTTTTATTTTCCTGAAAGAAACTCTATATGATTTTAGTTATTGATTGCGGAAATACAAATACAGTTTTTGCTTTATATTCTTATAAAAAATCTATTAAGCAAGAAGGTTGTTGGAGAATTAGTAATAGCCCTAAAAGAACAGACGACAGCTACTACTCTTGGCTTTTTCAAATGTTAAGTTTATCTCATTTTAAAATGGATGATATTTCAGGAGTTTCAATTGCATCTGTTGTTCCTGAAACATTATTTAATATAAAATCTTTCGTTAAAAAATATATTAATTCCAAACCTCTTATAGTTGGTGAAAAAGATGTAACCCTAGAAATTGAAGTGAATATTGATAATCCAATTGAAGCTGGCGCAGATAGATTAGTAAATTCATATGCTATTAAATGTCTGAATATTGCTCCAGCAATAGTTATAGATTTTGGGACAGCTACAACTTTTGATGTTGTAGGAGAAAATGGCAGTTACAATGGAGGAATAATCGCTCCAGGTATTAACTTATCACTTGAGGCTCTTTATTTAGCTACTGCTAGGTTACCAAGAATTTCCATAAAGACTTTGTATGGGAACAGCTCTTTAATAGGAAAAAATACCATTAATGCTATGGAGTCCGGTATTTTTTGGGGTTATGTATCTATGATTGAAGGACTGGTTAATAAAATTAAATTGATTGATGAATATTGTAATTTTAAAGTTGTTGCAACTGGAGGCTTAAGTTTTTTATTTAAGGAATCTTTGCAATGCATTGATATTATTGAAAATAACTTAACTTTAATTGGTTTGGTAAACATATTCTTAAATAATAAAAAAATACTATGATTGTTGAGAGTTAATATGAATTGGATAAAATCTGACTTGCTTTTTTTACCTGTTGGAGGCTCTGAACAAATTGGCATGAATGCTAACTTATATCATTATAATGATAAATGGATACTTGTTGATTTAGGCATTTCTTTTCCTGATGAAACTGATTTAGGCATAGATATTTTGCTTCCTGATTTTAATTTTATTAGATCCTTAGAAGACAAGCTTTTGGGAATATTCCTAACTCATGGACATGAAGATCACATAGGAGCAATCCCATATTTTGCTAACGAAATTAATTGCCCTGTATGGGGCACACCTTTTACAATTGCTCTACTTAAACGCAAATTAAATGAAAGTAATAAAAATAATAAGATTATCTTGAATAACATACTTGTTAATGATGAAATTAATATTGGTGATTTTTCTGTTAAAGCTATTCAAACATCTCATTCCATTCCAGACCCAGTTTCATTTTTAATTTCAACCAAAGAAGGTAATATTTTTCATTCTGGTGACTGGAAACTTGAAAAATCTTATAACTTAGAAGAAAATTATGATAATCAAAATTTTTTATCAGTAGGTAAAAAAAATGTTTTGGCAATGATTTGTGATTCTACTAATGCACAGGTTTTAGGTAGAACTCCATCAGAAAAATTTGCTTATAATGGACTTTTTGAAACCATTGAAAATGCTAAGAAGTTAGTGGTAGTAACGTGTTTCTCATCAAATATTAGTCGAATTAAGTCAATATTAGATATTGCATCAAAAACACAAAGATCTGTTTTGGTTGTTGGTAGGGCTCTTTTAAGAGCAATTGATGCCGCTCAAGAAGTAGGTTATTTAGATAATTTACCAGAGTTTGTTAGCCTCAAAGATATAGGGTTAATTCCTCGTCTAAACATGCTAATAATTTGTACAGGTTCTCAAGGTGAGCCAACGTCTGCTCTTTCTAGAATTTCTAAAGGTAATGATAAATATATTTTTTTAATAGATGGAGATACAGTTATTTTTTCTAGTAGACAAATACCTGGAAATGAAAATGCCATATCAAAGGTGCAAAATCGTTTTTTTGATAAAAATATTAATGTCATCACTGATGAAAACAAAGATATTCATGTATCAGGTCACCCATCCCGTGATGAATTAATAGAAATGTATTCTTTTATTAACCCTAAAATATCGATTCCTGTTCATGGAACTAGAGAGCATATTGATGCACATGCAACATTAGCTTTAGAATGCCAGGTTCCTAATGTTATTAAACCCAAAAATGGTGATATTATAAAATTAAATGGAAACAAACCAAAAGTGATAGCTAGAAATTTGTTTACTAGCAATGTTTCTGATGCTGGAGAGATTGTATCAATCGATGATGAGAGATTTACATCAAGAAGGCATGCCTTATGGAATGGTTATGTATCTATTTCTATAGTGTTAACCAAAGATTGTTTTTTAGCATGCCCTCCTAAGATTGATCAAGTTGGTGTCTCTAATAATTTACTTATGGACGAATTTCTAATAAATTGTTCCTTGATCATTGAGGATTATATAGAGAATAATAGTCATCAATCAAATTTGAATGATTTAGAATTAATTAATAAAATTTCAAGGTTAATGAGAAAAGAGTTTAAATCAACTTTCTTAAAAAGACCTAACTTTAGTGTTCACATTAATAGAATTTAAGAGGATAATCATGACACTTGTTTCTATTGTTTTAGTATATTTAATGCTTTGGATGGTTGTGTTTTTTATTTCCTTGCCATTTGGAATTAACATTCCAGATCATCCTGATGAAGGAAATGCTAGTTCTGCACCTATAAAAACAAATTTAAAAATAAAAGTTTTTTTATCTACTTTAATAACATTACCTTTAACTTACTTGGTTGTTTCAATGGTTGAAAACGACTTTATAAATATTTTGATTGATAGGTTTGATATTTAATTAGCTTTTATATTACTTAATTTACAAATTGAATTAGAATTTATTTTAATGTAATTAAGAGCATATTATTATGTTTAAAATTGATGGTTTTAATTTATGAATAAAAAAATATTCCTTTCATCTGATCATGGTGGCTTTGAACTTAAAACATCAGTTATTAATTTTTTAAAAGAAGGTAATTATGATGTTGAAGATCTTGGTTGTTTCTCTTTGGAATCTGTTGATTATCCTGATTACGCGAACTTGATGGCTAAAAATATTAAAAATAATATTAATTCTTTTGGTATTTTATTTTGTGGTACAGGTATAGGTGTTTCTATTGCAGCAAACAGACACTCACATATTAGAGCTGCTTTATGTACAAGTGTGGAAATGGCCTCTAAAAGCAGAAAGCATAACGACGCTAACGTGCTTGCTTTAGGTGGAAGAATTTTAAATAATCTTATTATTAAAGATATTGTTTTTCAATTCTTAAACACTGATTTTGAAGAAGGTAGACATCGATTAAGAGTTAATAAATTATAATCAAAGTGAGTTTTTAAATATGCCAGAAGAAAAAAATATATTTTATAAAAAAGGTTTTTTTTCATCTAATATAGATGATTATGATCCTCAATTATCAAAAATGATTGATAATGAATTATTTAGACAACAAAATCAAATTGAATTGATAGCTTCTGAAAACATAGTCTCTAAAGCTGTTTTGCAAGCTCAAGGTTCAGTTCTTACTAATAAGTATGCTGAAGGGTATCCTGGAAAAAGATATTATGGAGGTTGTGAGTATGTTGATGAAGTTGAGCAGTTAGCAATAGATAGAGCTAAGTTATTGTTTGGTGCAGAATATGTAAATGTTCAGCCACATTCTGGAGCACAAGCTAATCAAGCAGTTTTTTTAAGTATTTTAAAGCCAGGTGATACTATTTTGGGTATGAGTTTAGCCTCTGGTGGTCATTTAACTCATGGAGCTAAGCCAAATCTGTCAGGCAAGTGGTTTAATGCAATTCAATATGGTGTAAGAAAACAAGATAACTTAATAGATTTCGAAGAAATTTTAAATTTATCTTTAGCTCATAAACCAAAATTAATAATTGCTGGAGGTTCTGCTTATCCAAGAATTATAGATTTTAAAAAATTTAGAGAAATTGCTGACAAGGTAGGTGCTTTGCTTTTAGTTGACATGGCTCATATTTCTGGGTTAGTGGCTGGCGGCGTTCATCCTAATCCTATGGAATATGCGGATATAGTAACAACAACTACACATAAAACATTAAGATCTGGAAGAGGAGGGATGATATTAACAAATAACGAAAATCTCTCTAAAAAAATTAATTCTGCTATTTTCCCGGGCTTGCAAGGAGGTCCTTTGATGCATGTTATAGCTGGCAAGGCGGCTGGTTTTGGAGAGGCTTTAACTTCTGAATTTAAGGTATATGCAAAAAATATTGTTTCAAATGCAGAATGCCTTGCAAATACTTTAATTCGGAGAGGGTATAATATAGTTTCTGGTGGAACTGATAATCATATAGTTTTATTAAACCTTATAGACAAGAATATTACAGGTGTTACTGCCGAGATAGCTCTTGAAAGGTCTGGCTTGACATGTAATAAAAATGGAGTGCCATTTGATCCTTTGCCTCCGTCTATTACTTCAGGCATTAGGTTTGGTTCTTCCGCAGCTACTACTAGAGGGTTTTGTGTTGAGGAATTTAAAGCTGTTGGTAATTTAATTGCCGATGTTTTAGATGGGTTTGATAATAATATTTCGAATAATGAAACTGAAGCTATCGTAAAAGAAAAAGTTTTAAATCTATGTCTTCAATACCCAATTTACTAATTTAAAGGAGTTGAATTATGAGGTGTCCTTTTTGTGGAGAAGAAGATACACAAGTAAAAGATTCTAGGGCTAGTGATGATGGCGCATCTATTAGAAGAAGAAGATTATGTACTAGTTGTGGTTCTAGATTTACCACCTTTGAAAGGATACAGTTAAGAGATCTAATTGTATTAAAGAGAAATGGTAAAAAAACAGCTTTTGATAGAGATAAATTATCTAAATCAATGCTTATGGCACTAAGAAAAAGACAGACTGATGATGATGCAATAGAACGTGCTCTTAACGGGATTGTAAGGCAATTAGAAGCGATAGGAGATAATGAAATATCATCAAAGTTAATAGGTGAATTGGTGATGAATGCTTTGGCTCAAATTGATAATGTTGCATATATAAGATATGCATCAGTTTATAGAAATTTTAGAGAAGCAGGTGACTTTGGTAAATTTGTTGAAAAAGAAATTAAAGATTAAATTTTATTTGTATATTAAATGCTAAATAGTAAGAATAAATGGATGAAGCTGGCTATTTTAGAAGCTTATAGAGCCAAAGGAGCTTCTGGAAAGAACCCTCCGGTTGGGTGCGTTATAGTAAAAGATAATCAGATTATTTCAAGAGGTAGA
>CAJJBL010000010.1 GCA_905182395.1 alpha proteobacterium SCGC AAA536-G10
GTATTTTAATTTTCCAAAAAATCTTAGATTTATTAAATCCTATAGTCTTGCCTGCATCAATTAACTCTTGAGGGACTTTGTTTAATGCGTCAGTAAAGTTAGATGTTATTGGAAAAAAAACAATTAAAACACCAATGACTATTTTGCTTATCATTCCATAACCAAGCCATAATATTAATAAAGGAGCTAGTGCAAAAACAGGGATAGATTGACTTGCTAATAATATTGGCATTATCCATAGCTTTAGTTTGGCAGAAGAGGATATTATTAACGCAGTAGTTATTCCAATAAAGGATCCTATAAAAAGAGAAGCTAAAATTTCAATTAATGTGTAGGAAGCATGCTTTAACAATTCTTCCCAATTATTATATATTGAGAGCATCACCTTTGAAGGTGGAGGTAGCATGAAAGGAGGGATTTCAAATATTGAACAACTTATTTCCCAAATAAGAAATATAATTGCAGTTATAAATAAACCTCTTAACATATTAATCCGTAAATAATTAAGTTGATATTATAAATATATATATTAGAAAAAAGTACAATGCAGAATTATATATTTACTAGTGATATTTTTAAAGGCTCTCGATATGAAAAAGGTCATCCTTTGGATATGGATAGAGTTTGGCCAAGTGTTGAGCTTTTAAAGTTAATGGGTTGGGTGAATGACAATCAAATTATTAAAAATGAAGTAGCTAGTATTGAAGAGTTAATCAAGTATCATGATAAAGGCTACGTTGAAGCTTTGCAGCAAGCAGAGATAAATCAATATCTTCCTGATATTTATAAAAAAAAATATAATATTGGTGTTGGAAATAACCCTATATTTAAAGAAGTTTTTTCTAGGCCAGCTTCTGCGGCTAAGGCTAGTATAAAAGCTATTGAAATGTTGGCAAATAATGATGCAAAGAGAATATTGAATTTTTCAGGTGGAACTCATCATGGTAGAAAATCTGAAGCCTATGGATTTTGTTTTTTAAATGACTGTGTTCTGGCTATTTTAAGGGCGTTAGAGCTAGGTTTTTCAAATATTTTGTATGTAGATATTGATGCTCATCATTGTGACGGTGTTCAAGATGTATTTGTTGAACATGAAAATGTCACAGTAGTTTCTGTTCATGAGAAAGATAGATGGCCTAAAACTGGTTTGGTTGAAGATTGTAAAATACATAACATTATGAACTTTCCTGTTCCTGAAGGCTTCAATGATGATGAGATGAATATTATTATTAAAAATGCTGTCCTTCCATTAGGAAATTCTATTAAGCCTGATCTTTTAATTATTCAAGCTGGTTCCGATATGCTTGATGGGGATCCTCAGTCTAGATTGTCTCTAACAAATAACGGTTATTGGAAAGCTATAAGTGATTTATTAACAATTTGTAATACTTCTCTTACTTTAGGTGGAGGAGGGTACAATCCTTATTTAACAGCAAAAGCTTGGGCTGGGAATTGGGCTTTGGTAAACAATCATATTGAATGGCTTGATGATGATATCCCTTTATCTTGTCAAGAATTATTAAAAAACCTTAAATGGAATAATAGCAGAGTAAGAAATGGTATCCCGGATCATTGGCTTAAGTCATGGAGAGACCCTGTTTCTAAATCTATTGTTAGAGATGAGGTTTTATTTCTCTTAGATAAAGTTTTGAAAATTAAAAAAATATAATGTTTAAATATAAAACACATAAAATTAAATATTTATTAGGAATTTTCCTAATATTATGCAGTTTTGAATCTATGGCAAATATTGATAGATCAAAATTAAAAAATATATTCTGTAAAATGCATATAAAAAATAATAAAAATATTACATTAAGTTTAGAAATCGCTGACACCAAAGAAAAAAGATCCATTGGGTTAATGCATAGAAATAAAATTAAGAATAATCATGGGATGCTTTTTTTATGGCCAGATAGTCAAATTAGAGTTTTTTGGATGCATAATACTTTTATTAATCTTGATTTATTTTTTATGAATCAAGAAGGAGTAATTATTGAAATATATAGGAATGCTTTAGCTTTAGATAAATTTAATATTCAAAGTAAAGTTAAAGCTAGATCAGTTTTAGAATTAAATGCTGGAGAATTTAAAGGAAATCTTGGAGATAAGTTGGTTTGTTCTTCTCTTTAATTTTAACTTAAATATTTAAAGTGATATATTTTGATCTAAGTTAAACAATTACTTGCTTTTACTAAATTCTAAAGTATAAATCGTATTGTTCGGGGCGTAGCGCAGCCTGGTAGCGCATCTGGTTTGGGACCAGAGGGTCGGGAGTTCGAATCTCTCCGCCCCGACCATAATAAGTGTTTGTTTTCATTAAACATTTATAGTTCTTATCTTTCTACTTCATATCAAATGTAACCACTTGATCCACTAATTATCCAGTGAGGTTACGTTATGGCGTCTATACTAAAGAGAAATGATAAGTGGTTTGTTTGGGTTCGAAAGCACGGACAGCCATCACAATCTAAAACATTCACCGTTAAACAAGATGCTCAGAAATGGGCTATAATGATTGAACGACAAATAGATCAAGGCCTTGTTGGTACGTTGATAAATCTATAACCTTAGGTAATTTACTC
>CAJJBL010000011.1 GCA_905182395.1 alpha proteobacterium SCGC AAA536-G10
TCATTTTTCTCTAAATCTTTTAATATAGATATTTTTTTAAGGTTGCTAGCTAAAGAAAAAAAAGATTCCATTTCTATAGTATTTAGTTTTTCAAATGCAATATCATATGATTTTTCAATAGTATACAATTCAGCTAAGGAGTATTTTGAAATATCCATATTAGAACAAAAATAAAGGCTCATTTCTAAAAATATTTTAACATAGTAAGATGATGTTTTATTTTGATTATTAGAATTATAAGCAATGTTATATAAATATGATGATAATATGGTTTGAAAATTTGCTTTGTCATAAAAAATATTATCGATAGAGGAAAAGTTTTTTAATATGTAATCCTTATTAAAATTATTAGGTAGTCTATTTAATATAATTTCCTCAAACTTTTTAGTTTCATTAAGACGTAAGTAAAAACCTGCTAAAAATAAAAGATCAATATTAGATAAAGAGTTTAGATTATAATTATAATTGGCTATTTTTATTAATTGATTAGTATCATAAAAGTTTTCTAAAATAAATAATTTGTAAAGAGGAATTTGGAAGTTATTAATATCATAGTTAGTTAGCTTATTTTGCATTTTAAGTTCTGAAAGATATATCCAATATTCCAATAAAGGGATAATTTTATTAAATTCAGGAGAGATTTTGTTTTTTTGAGCAATTAGCAAACTATTTGCATAATTACCTTTTTTAAAATTTATTGCAAATTGAGTTATATTAAATAGAAAATTATTTTCTTCTGGCTTTTCACCTATATTAAAAATGTTTTCAGCAGCTTTAAAATTTCCACTTACTATATTTGAAAACAACTTAAGATCTAAAAGGGTCTGGTCTTTTTTTTGAGATTTGAGAATTTTGCTAGCGCTAAATACATCGCCTTTTGAAATTGAATAATTAGCAGAAAGGTATTGGCCACTTTCAGAATTATATTTTGTATTAGAGTATGAGTTATTAGTAACATTTAGGTTTTTTGTTTCAATGTCACAGCCTGTTATAAAAAATAAAAATAAATGAAAAGTAATAATAAAAATTTTTTTCATAAAAAAAACAACCAAAACAAAAAATTAACTTTAATTAACCTTAAATACAAACTAATTTACTAATAATATAAATCAAAGTCTTTTTAGGAAATAATTAGTTGGGTCAGTCAGAGCATTTAAATAATGAAACTATTCTAGCTATGTTAGAAATTCATTTGGAAATGGGTGTTGATGTGGCTATAAGAGATAATCCATCAGATATCTTTGAAGTTAATATAATGCCTGAAAAAAAAATTATTCAACCAAAAAATCAAATTTTAATTAACAATTCAATGACTTTTTCTGAAAATAAAGCATTGGAATTTGCTTCGCAAGCTAAAAGCTTTGAAAACTTAGAAAAATTGTTTAAAGACTTTGATCAATGTAATTTAAAAAGAACTGCAACCAATTTTGTTCGCTTTGAAGGAAGTTTAGATTGTAAAATCTTAATTGTTGATGGAACACCAGAAGATTCTGAAGATAAAGAAGGAAAGCCTTTTGTTAATGAAAAAGGTGAATTACTTGAAAAAATGCTTAAAGCAATAGATTTAAAGAGAGAAAATGTTTTTTTATCTAAATCAATACCGTGGAGACCTCCAGGTAATAGATATCCAACAAATGATGAGATAAATATATGTAAACCGTTTATTTTTAAATTGATAGATTTGATTAATCCAAGAATTATCTTATGTATGGGGGAAGTTGCTACAAATCAAATTCTTAATCTAAATAAAAGTATTAATAGTTCTCGAGGTAGCTGGCATGAATTAGATGTTCCTTCTTTTTATAATTTTCAAGAATATAATATTACTAAATATGTGCTTCCTACATTAAATATATCTTATTTATTAAAAAGACCTGAAACAAAAAGACAAGCTTGGGAAGACATGAAGATGTTAAGAGAAAAAATTAAAGAAATGGATATAAAGTGAAAATTTTTTTTATTGTAATTATTGCTTTATTTCAATTTCATACTGGAATTGTATTTGGTAAAAATAATATTTTAGAAACAAATACGCTTTTATCTCCTGAAGATATAAAAATTTATAAACAAATTTTTAATATTCAATCTAAGCCAATTCAAAATAGAAATAATTGTAACTGTTCAAGTGAATGGAGAAAAGTAGATAAACTTATTAAAAAGATAGACAATAAAATCTTATTAGGAACTGTTTTTGCTGAAAGATATTTACATCCTTCAGGTTGGAGAAGTTCATATAAGCAATTAAAATTATGGTTGGATAGATATAATGACCACCCTGATGCAGTGCGTATTTATAGAATAGCTTCTAAAAGAAAGCCTAAAAATTTTAAAAATCCTAATGAACCAACAAAAGGGTTTTTAAATGGTTATGGTTTATATAAGGAGAATGTATTAAAGCCAAGATTTCCTCTAAAAAAAGTAAATAATAAATTTTCTAGATCTTCATATTTAATATCTATTAAATTTAGAAGAGCTATAAATAAAAGAAAAGCAACATATGCTGAAGGTTTATTAAACGACAAAAAGAATAAAAAATACTTAACTAAAGATGAACAGTCACAATTAAGAGCTGAGTTATCACATGCTTATTTTATATTTAAGTATGATAATAAAGCTATTCGACAAGCAAGATTGTCTTTAAGCTTGTCAGCCAAGTCTAACCCACTAGCCCTATGGGCTGGAGGTTTAGCTTCATGGAGACAAAAAAATTTCGAATTATCAAAGTATTTTTTTAATAAGTTAGCTGAAAAAACTAATGGACATGATGGCATAATTGCCGCAGGTGGATTTTGGTCATCTAGGATTGCTTATGCTATGGGAGATCCTAAAAAAGCTAATTACTTTTTAGCAAAATCTGCATCACATGAAAGAACGTTTTACGGTTCATTAGCAATGGAATCATTAGGTTATAAATACAATCCAGATTTTTCTTTGCCTGAATTTGACGTTGATTTAATAAAAAAAATAAAACGTTTTAAAGGTGGATTAAGAGCTTTAGCCTTAATAGAGGTGTCTGAACATCATAAATCAGCTAGAGAATTTAGAAAAATAATACCAAAATTTAAAATTGATGACTACCCAAAGTTATTATCATTGGCATCTGAAAACAATATGCCAGGATTAACATTTCGTCTTGCTGCGATCTTAAGGAATAACCATGGGAAAATACTTTTAGGTGGGCTATATCCAATTCCGTCATGGAATATGGATATATCAGATTTAAAAGAAAGAGCATTAATATATTCAATTGTACGACAAGAGTCAGGATTTAACCCACGAGCAAAAAGCTCTTCTAAGGCATTAGGTATAATGCAAGTTATACCATCTACGGCAGCATTTATTATGAAAGACAGAGCATATAAGTTAAGAGGTAGTAAAAATTATTTATTGTATAATCCTTCACATAGCATTCAGGTAGGTTCTAAATATATAAAATTTCTTTTAAATCTTCCTTTAGTAAACCAAGACATAATGTGGATGTTGGCAAGCTATAATGCAGGTCCAGGAAATTTTAAAAAATGGACAAAAAACGTTGATTATAAAATAACTGATCCTTTGTTAATGCTTGAAAGTTTACCAGCTAGAGAAACTAGAAATTATATTAAATTAGTTTTAACAAACTTATGGATATACAATTTAAGGTTTAATTTAAAATCTGATACTTTAAACTCTTTGGCAGCTGGAAAACCAATGGATTTTAAAGTTTTTTTTAAAAATTAAGTAAGAGAAATTGATGGTTATAGACAACAAAATAAAATTTTTACCAATAAATATATCAATTCTTACAATTTCGGACACTAGGACAATCGATAATGATAAATCAGGTGACCTCTTGGAAGAAAGAGTTAAGACTAGTGGCCATAATTTAGTATACAGAGAAATAATTAAAGATGATTTTAATGATATTATAAGAGTAGTAAAAGGTTTAACTAACAAAAGTAACGTTGATGTAATTATTACAACGGGAGGAACAGGCCTTACAGGAAGAGATATAACACCAGAAGCAATGAAAACGTTATTTGAAAAATCTATAGATGGTTTTGGAGAAATGTTTCGTTGGCTATCATTTAAAAAAATAGGCACCTCATCTTTGCAGTCAAGAGCATTAGCTGGTGTATCTAATGGAACTTATATTTTTTGTCTTCCAGGCTCTCCATCGGCTTGTAAGGATGGATGGGATGATATTCTTTTATATCAGCTTGATATTAGGCATAAGCCATGTAATTTCGTTGAAATAATGCCAAGACTTAACGAACATCTAAATTCACGTACAAAAAATTAATGCCTGACTTTAGTCTTGAAAAGGAAAATCATTATAAAAATATTTTTATGGTTGGCATTGATGAAGTTGGCAGAGGTTCTTGGGCAGGACCTATAGTTGCAACGGCATGTTGGATTGATTATAAAAACTATACATCATTACCTTTAGAAATTAACGATAGTAAAAAGTTAAGTTCTCACAAAAGAAAAAAAATAATTTTATCTTTAAATAAAAATGTAAAATATAGCACTGGAATTTCTACGGTTAAAGAAATTGATAATTATGGTCTTACAGTATCTAATTTTATGGCAATGAAAAGGGCATTATATTGTTTAACGCATTGCTATAATAATAAAGTTATTAATAAATATCATAAAATCAATGTTTATGTAGATGGAAAATATACACCAAATTTTTCAAATATTGATATAACTTCAAACGAGAATAAAATTATAAAACTACCCGTTCACAATATATACTCCATAGTAAAGGGTGATTGTAAATCTAAAACAATTGCTTTAGCAAGTGTAATTGCTAAAGAGACAAGAGACTCTATTATGAGAAATTACTCTTTAAAATATCCTGAATATAATTTTAATAATCACTTTGGTTATGGAACTGCAAAACATAATGCAGCACTTTCAGAATTTGGTGTGTTATCAATTCATAGGAAATCTTTTAAACCCATCAAGACTATATAT
>CAJJBL010000012.1 GCA_905182395.1 alpha proteobacterium SCGC AAA536-G10
AATTAAGAGCTAGGTGGAATGTCGAAAAGTTAAGTGCTGGACAATGGCAAATTGTAGTAACCGAAATACCTTATCAAGTTCAAAAAAGTAGATTGTTAGAAAAAATTGCTGAACTAATGGAAAATAAACATCTTCCTATGTTATCAGATATTCGAGATGAAAGTGCGGAAGATATAAGATTAGTATTAGAACCTAGAAGCAGAAACTTATCTCCTGAAATGATTATGGAAACACTTTTTAAAAAATCGGATTTAGAAACAAGATTCTCTCTTAATTTAAATGTAATTGATGAAAAGAATGTTCCTGGAGTTATGTCTTTAAAAGAAGCCTTGCAGTCTTGGTTAAATCATAGGCAAATTATTCTTCAAAGAAAAACTATATTTAGAGTTGGTCAAATTGAAAATAGAATAAATATTTTAAATGGCTATATAACTGTTTATTTAAATTTAGATAAAGTTATTGAGATAATTAGAGAAGAAGATAAGCCTAAGGAAACATTGATTTCATATTTTTCGATAAATGAGATTCAAGCAAATGCTATATTAGATATGCGATTGCGTTCTTTAAGAAAGCTTGAAGAAATAGAATTAAAAAAAGAATTAACAACTTTGCAAATTGAGCTAGAAAATCTAAATGGTATACTTAACAATACAGATAAACAATGGGATATTATGTCTCGTGAGATAAAATCTCTAAAAAAAGATTTCGGTGATTTGGTTAATAGAAGAACTAGCATCGAAGATATACCTGATGTAGAAGATTTTAATGAAGACCATTTTGTTTTAAAAGAGCCAATCACAATAATTCTATCTGAACAAGGTTGGGTTAGATCCCAAAAAAGTCATTTAGATAAAGATATTGAACTTAAGTATAGAGAAGGCGATAAAGGATTATTTATTGTTCATGCATTAAGTACTGATAAAATAATTTTCTTTGCCGATAATGGTCGTATTTTTTCAGTTCCAGCTAATAAATTGCCTTCTGGAAGAGGATTCGGTGAACCTATTTCTTTAACCATTGATTTAAAGTCAGAAAATAAAATTATATCATGCTTTCCATATTTTGATGGCAACGTAATGATTGCTTCAACTAATGGTTATGGGTTTAAGCTTAACTCAGCAAATTTAATTGCTCAAACAAAAACGGGCAAGCAAATTCTTAATGTTAAAGGAGAAGTTAAAGCTAAAGCATGTAAAGAAATTACTGGAGACACTGTTGCTATCGTTGGAAATAATAGAAAATTGATTGTTTTTCCTATAGATGATTTGCCTGTTCTTAATAAAGGAAAGGGAGTTATTCTTCAACGTTATAAAGACGGTACTTTATCAGATTTCACTTCATTTAATAGAAGTGAAGGTTTGTCATGGAAAATGAATGGTGGTCGAAAAAGAGTTGAAACAGATCTTCTTATTTGGGAAGGAAAAAGAGGGGGGACTGGTAAATTGGCTCCGAATGGCTTTCCTAGGCCTCCAATATTTAATTAATCTTTTTTATTTATCATGTTAAGTATATGTTTTTGTTTAATAAAATGTTAATTTTTAGGTAAAATGTGTTTAAAAAGTACTTTTATTAAAAAAAATCAATAAATTGTAATTTAATTATTTTTTTATTTTAAATTTAATATAAAGTTAAGAAGATTAAATTTTATGTTTATAAAAAGGGGAGATATTTTATGAAACGTCGTGATTTTATTGGAAAAACTGGGATTGGCTTAGCTGCTGGAGTTGCTGCTGCATCAACATTGTCAGCGCCAGCATTAGCCCAAACAAAAAAAACTATTACTATAGTGTCCACTTGGCCTAGAGATTTTCCTGGCTTAGGTGTTTCTGCACAGCGTTTAGCTGCACGTATTACAGAGCTTTCAAAAGGTGCTTTAACTACTGAATATTTTGCAGCTGGAGAGCGTGTTGGAGCATTTGATTGTTTTGACGAAGTTGCTTCAGGTAACTCAACAGCATATATAGCTGCTGATTATTATTGGAGAGGAAAGCATCCAGCGTTTGCTTACTATACTTCAGTTCCTTTTGGAATGACTACTGTAGAACACAACGCTTGGACAAAGTTTAATGGTGGGCAAGAATTATGGGATGAATTATCAGGTTCATTCGGACTTAAAGCTTTACCATGTGGAGCTACAGGAACTCAAGCTGGTGGATGGTTTAATAAAGAAATAAATT
This sequence comes from alpha proteobacterium SCGC AAA536-G10, assembly GCA_905182395.1. Classification (GTDB taxonomy): domain Bacteria; phylum Pseudomonadota; class Alphaproteobacteria; order Puniceispirillales; family Marisalimonadaceae; genus CAJJBL01. The sequence continues at coordinate 2,178 of CAJJBL010000012.1, forward strand.
CTGCTGAAGATTTAAAAGGGTTAAAAATGAGAATACCTGGTCTTGGCGGTACGGTTATGTCTAAGCTAGGAGCATCAAGCGTTTCTTTGCCAGGTGGTCAGATATACGAAAATCTTGTTTCTGGAGCGATTGATGCTACTGAATGGG
>CAJJBL010000013.1 GCA_905182395.1 alpha proteobacterium SCGC AAA536-G10
AGATGTTCAAGAATGTAGAGAACAAGCTTATGAAGCTATTGAAACAATAAACTGGGATCAAGGTTTTTATAGAAAAGATATCGGAAAATTATAAAATAATTATCTTAACTTTTGAAAAAAATCCTTAAGTAACTGTTTACTTTTTGTTGAGGATATTCCTCCGTAAACTTCTATAGATCTCTGTGTTTTATTATTTGAAAAAACTCGAACTCCATTATCTACGGCGCCTCCTTTTTTATCCTCAGCACCATAATATAATCTTCTTATTCTAGTTTGTTTTATTAAGCCTGCACACATAACACATGGCTCTAAAGTTACCCATATATCGCAATCATCTAAAAAACGACTACCTATAATTTCTAATGCTTTTTCAATAACTAATTTCTCAGCATGACATGTGGAATTATTATTTGTTTCAACTAAGTTGTGGGCTTTAGCAATTATTTCACCGTTCTTATTTACTATTATAGCGCCAACTGGCACCTCGTTTTTTTTATCAGCTTTAATTGCCTCATTAAGAGCTAATTCCATATAGTCAATGTGATCAATCACTAATTGTGTCCTTATAGCTTAGAAATATTGCTTATATTTATTAAAAGCTATAATACAAAACTATGAAAAATTCATTTATAAAAAATAATTCTGATTTATCAGATAAAGAAATCAATATCAAAAGTGATATAAATTCCAACAGTAATTCTGAAAGAATTGCCAAACGGATCGCAAGATCAGGACTTTGTTCAAGAAGAGAAGCTGAACGCTGGATTCTTAACGGTCAAGTTAAACTAAATAATAAAACTTTAACAGAATGTGGGATTAATGTAACCAAGGATGATATTATTGAAGTCAATGGAGAGCTTCTTCCAGAAAAAGTTAATACTAAACTTTGGATATATCATAAAGAAAGAGGATATTTAGTAACTAACAATGATCCTGAAGGTAGGCCAACTATTTTTGATGAATTAAAATCTAAAATTAATATTAGATTAATATCTGTTGGAAGATTAGATATGGATTCAGAAGGATTAATTTTACTAACAAATGATGGCGATTTAGCAAGAAAACTTGAATTACCTGCAACGGGTTGGTTAAGAAAATATAGAGTAAGGGTTCATGGCTATGTTATGCCGCAAGATCTTGAACCTCTTAAGAATGGCGTTACTGTTGACGGTATTAAATATGGTAGAATAGATGCTACTTTAGATAGACAACAAGGAAGTAACGCATGGCTAACGTTAAGTTTTCGTGAAGGAAAAAATAGAGAAGTAAGAAAAGTAATGAACCATTTAGGTTATTCGGTAAATCGCTTAATTAGAATATCATTTGGTCCATTTAACCTTAAAAGCCTTCCCGCTGGTGAATTAGAAGAAATAAAACAAAGAGTTTTAAATGATCAATTAGGAATATCTAAACCTAAGAGACCAAGCTTTGATGAAAGTCCTAAAATAAAACAAGATTAGTAAAATATATGAGAATAATCAGTGGAAAATTCAAAGGTCTAAACCTTCACTCTCCAAAAGATAATGAAATAAGACCTACTTCAGATAGATTAAGGGAATCTTTATTTTCAATAATTGGCTCTGAAAAATATAATACCAACATATTAAATGCTAATGTAATTGATATTTGCACTGGGACTGGAGCTCTTGGAATTGAAGCTTTATCAAGAGGAGCAAGTAATTTATTTTTAATAGATATGGCTCAAGACGCAATTGAAATTGTAAAAAAGAATATTTCAAAAATTAAACCTCAAAATATAGAAGATACTTTAATTCGTATAATTAAAGCAGATGCTAGAAAGCCATTCAAAAATATAAATTTAGTTTTTGATATAGTATTTATAGATCCACCATATAACTCAAATATAATTCAAGAATGTTTAATTAACCTAAAAGAGCATAATCTTATTAATGCAGATAGTGTTATTTTTGCTGAAACAAGTAAAAATGAAATATTAGATTTGCCTGATTTTGAAATATTAGAAACAAAAAAATATGGTAAATCTAAATTAACTATAATTAAATTATTGGAATTAAGTTCTATTAAATAATTTCTCAATATCTTTTAAAGAAAGGCTTATGGATGTAGGTCTTCCATGATTACATTGGCCAGAATTTGGCGTGGTTTCCATTTCTCTTAATAACACGTTCATCTCATCATGATTTAATGCTCTTCCTGATCTAACTGATCTATGACATGCAATTGTTCCAAGTATTAAATCTATTTTAGCTTGATAAGATGAAGGCAAACCTGTGGATGACAAGTCATCTCCCAAGTCAGTAATTAATTGTTTTATATCAGCATTTCCTATTATAGATGGCACCTCACGAACTATGATCATACCTTCTCCAAAGGGTTCTATTACAAACCCTATTTCATTTAATAATGAAATATTTTCTTTGATAAAGGCTAAGGAAATCGGCTCAAGACTAATTAATTCTGGAAGAAGTAACATTTGTTTTTCAATTTTTTTATTTTCTCGAGCAGCTTTCATCTTTTCTAAAACCAATCTTTCGTGAGCTGCATGTTGATCTATTATTACAATACCATTTGAGTTTCTTGAAATAATATAGTTTTTATTAAATTGAGCTAATGCAACTCCTAATGGATAATCTTTAGACTGATTAATATCTATATTTGCATCATTTCTTATTAAAGCTGAAACATCATCTTGTGATGATCTAACTGGCTTGATTGATGGGCTTATATTTATGTTTTTTAACAATGACTGGGATAATAAATTGTCTTTATTATTTGATACAAATTGATTGTCAAAACGATTTATTGCTTCTTTAGAAAGTTCCTGACTAGTTTGAGTAAAGTTAAAACTTAACTCTCTACTAATTGATCCAACAATTAAACTTCTAATAAGAGCGTTATCTTGAAATCTAACTTCTGTTTTTCCAGGATGAACATTGACGTCTATAAAATCAGAAGGAACCTCAATAAATAAGCAAAATACAGGAAACCTTCCTTTTGGTAATGTATCTCTATAAGCGGCTCTAATTGCACCAGACAAGTTTCTATCTTGTATAGTTCTTCCATTAACAAATAAGTGGTTTTGACTATAGTTTGATTTATTTAAGGTTGGCAAACCTATAAAACCATGTAACTTTGCATGTTTTTTATCATTAATGACTTTAGTGTTATTAATATTAATTGACTCATTTACAAAATCTACGCCCATTATAGATGCAATTCTATTTGCAGTTGCATTCTCTGGATTTGTCTCAGCTCTAATGTTCAGTAATTCCTTACCATTTGCTTGTAATCTAAAGCCTATTAATGGATTAACTAAGGCTTGCTTCAAAATTATTTGGTGACAATAGCTATTTTCTACTTGAGAGGATTTTAAAAATTTTAGCCTAGCAGGTGTTGCATAAAATAATTTTCTTATTGTTATTATAGTACCTGATTGCCTTGAAGATGGATAAACCTCTTTAACTTGGCCGGCAATGACATCAATCGACCAAGCGTCTTTTGAATTTTTAATTCTTGTCTGAATATTTAATTCGCTAACCGCTGCAATCGATGGCAAAGCCTCTCCTCTAAAACCAAGATGTTCTATAATAACAAGATCATCACTAGGCAGTTTAGACGTTGCATGCCTCTCAACAGCCAGAGGTAATTCATGTTTATTAATTCCTATTCCATTATCGGAAACAGAAATTAAATCCTTCCCTCCATCATTAATAATAATATCTATCTGAGAAGCTTGTGCATCAATTGAATTCTCAACTAGCTCTTTTAAAGCTGAAGCAGGTCTTTCTACAACTTCTCCTGCTGCGATTTGATTTATAAGGTTTTCTGGAAGTCGTCTGATTTCCATTTTAAATCCTTGTTACTTTATGAGCATGGATTTACCAGAACTTTTTTCAATAGCAGGAGAAGCTTCTTCATTTATCGGCTTACCTGAAAGTTTATTATTTCTTATCCTTAAAGCTTCTTTTTTAGTATCAAGTACAACTCCAATCTCTGGGATTGTTCCAAATAATTGTTGTATACCAGTTTGTTCACTAATTCCTATTCCTATATTTTCTTCTTCAACTATTTTTCGTATATCTTTTGGCACATCTTCAGATTCAAATAATTTTATAAAACTATTAGGAGATTTTTTATTTTTTTGGTCCTTAATATTAAGTGTTTTATTAAGAGAAATATTTTGATTTATATTATTTTTTTTATTACTTATTATCATTTCTGGATCTATTCCATACCCAGGAGGAACGACAAGTGAAGGCGTCAAACCAATAGAAAATTCATCAGGGACTGCTTTTTCCTTGCCTAGAGCTACTCTTAAATCTGTACAACTAGATACAGATAGAACTGTAGGAAGTAATATAATAAAAATCTTAGCTAACTTATTTTTCATAGTATGAACCTTCGATAGAAAAAAATTGATTAAAAAGAAACAACGATGCACCTATAAATATTATTGTATCAGCAAGGTTAAATGCTGGCCAGTGGAAATCATTTATATGAAAATCGATAAAATCTACTACCTTTCCATATATTATCCTATCAATAGCGTTTCCTATAGCACCACTTGATATCAACATAAAACCGAAAGATGAATATCTTGGCAACTTAAAAGAAGACCATATTAGCCATGCGCCCATAATAAAAGCAAACGCAGTAAATCCATAGCGACCTAATTCTCCTGAATCTTGAAAAAATCCAAATGAAATTCCTTTATTCCAAACTGGAGTCATAGATAAAAAAGATGTTACTTCAATCGATTTAAACTCAATAAATAGATTTTCTATCGCCCATTGTTTAGTTAATTGATCAAGAACAATAAATACAATAAAAATTAGAATAAGATTGAGTACACCAATATTTTTTTTCATTTAATTAACTTTTAATAACGCTTTTACATCTGTTACATATCTCAGCATTATCATTCACTTCTTGAACAACTTTCCAACACCTTAAACATTTTCCGCCTGATGCGAGTTCAACTTTTACATCAAATATATCTTTCTTGGTTTTATTTAATTGCATATCAACATCTGAACAAATAAATAAATCAGGTAAGTTTAAATTTATTAGTTCATTAAAAGTATTCTCGTCTGTATGAATAATAACCTTTGCTTGTAAACTTGAACCAAGTAATCCTTCTTTTCGCTTTTCTTCAATAGCGGTTGTAACAATTGATCTAAGTTCTCTAATATTAGTCCATCTTTTTCCAATTAATTGATTAAACCAAATTTTCTCTGGTTTATAGTAAGTCTGAAGATGAACTGAATTTTCTGGATCATTATACCTACTTTGCCAAGCTTCTTCAGATGTAAAACATAAAATTGGAGCTAGCCAAGTTGTTAATGAATTGAATAGAATATCCATTACAGTTCTACACGCTCTTCTTTCTTTACCATCCAGTTCTTCACAATATAAAGTGTCTTTTCTAATATCAAAATAAAATGCAGATAAATCAACTGCACAAAAATTATGAATATCTGTGTAAATATCATGTAAATTAAATTTCTTTGTATTTTCCTCTATCTTGATACTTAATTCAGCAACTCTATGCAAAACCCATTGTTCTAATTCTGGCATTTGATGAAATTCAATCTTTTCTTTTTCTTCAAATCCATTTAGCCCGCCTAAGAGATACCTAAGAGTATTTCTTAATCTCCTATAGTGATCTGAATGCCTTACAAGAATTTCTTTTCCTATTCTTAAATCATCATAATAGTCAGATCCAACAACCCACAGACGAAGAACATCTGCGCCAAATTCATTTATAACTGATTGTGGTGCAGTGATATTGCCAAGAGATTTGGACATTTTACGACCTTGTTGATCGAGAACAAAGCCATGAGTTAAAACTGCATCATATGGAGCTCTTCCTCTAGTTCCACAGCTTTCAAGTAACGAAGAATGAAACCAACCTCTGTGTTGATCTGTCCCTTCTAAATATAATGAGGCAGGCCAAAACAAATCCTCTCTCTCCTCTAATACAAAGGCGTGAGTAGAGCCTGAATCAAACCATACATCAGCTATATCCGTTACTGCTTCATATTCATCAGGATTATATTTTGATCCAAGAAAAAATTCAGCTGGCTTTTGAAACCAAGCATCAGCCCCTTCAATTCTAAAGGCTTCCACAACCCTATCTATAACCTCTTGATCTCTAAGTGGCTCTTGTGTTTTTTTATTAACAAAAATACCTAATGGAACACCCCACGCTCTTTGACGAGAAATACACCAGTCAGGTCTGTCTTCAATCATTTTTGTTATACGGTTTACACCTTGTGGAGGGAAAAAAGCAGTTTCTTTAAGTGATTTAAGAGCAGTACTCCTTAAATTATTAGTTTCCATTGAAATAAACCATTGTGGAGTTGTTCTAAAAACTAGTGGTGCCTTTGATCTCCAACTATGTGGATAGGAATGATTTAAAGAACCTCTTCCTATTAACCCACCATGTTCAGACATGATATCTGCAATTTTCTCATTATCCTTTAGTACTCTAAGTCCACCTAAAAGTGGTAAATCCAGATCTAAAATTCCGTTATCAGAAACTGTTTCAGGGATAGGCAAGTTATTCTTTTTACCAAGTTCAAAATCATCTGCCCCATGCCCAGGGGCAATGTGAACAAATCCAGTTCCTTGATCTGTTGTTACAAAATCGGCTTCTAGTAAAACAACATCATAATCATATCCAAATCCTCTAAGTGGATGAGCTAATATAATACCTTCCAGCTCTTCACCCTTCAAGTCACCTACCACTTCAAATTCTTCAACTAACAATTCTTTAGCAACATTTTCTAGTAATTTAGAAGCTACAACAATCTGGTCTCCAATTTTTGCTAATGAGAGATCTTGAACTTTTTTAATTTTAACTAGTGAATAATCAATATCGTTACCATAAGCTACAGCCCTATTTCCAGGCATTGTCCATGGGGTTGTTGTCCATATTATAATTTCAAAACCTTTTAAAGCTTCTAATTTAGTTTGAATAATTGAAAATCTAGCAAATATAGTAGTACTTGTGTGATCATGATATTCTATTTCAGCCTCAGCAAGAGCTGTTTTTTCAACAGGTGACCACATAACTGGCTTTACGCCCCGATATAAGCTTCCATCCATCAGAAATTTTCCAATTTCAGACATGATAATTGCCTCAGATTCATATTTCATAGTGGCATATGGATTTTCCCAATCACCATATATACCTAATCTTTGAAATTCTTCAGATTGAATGTCCATCCAATTTTGAGCAAAATCTCTACACTCTTTTCTGAATTCAACAACTGGAATATCGTCTTTATTTTTTTTCTTTTTTCTATAATTTTCTTCTATCTTCCACTCGATTGGTAATCCATGACAATCCCATCCAGGGACGTAATTGGCATTTTTCCCTAGCATCGATTGCGAGCGATTAATTACATCCTTTAAAATTTTATTAAGTGCATGTCCTATATGTAAATTTCCATTAGCATAAGGAGGTCCATCATGAAGAATAAAAGGTTCGGAATCTTTTCTTTGCTCTCTTAATTTTTTATATAATTCTGTTTCTTTCCATAACTTTAATATTTGAGGCTCTTTAACGGGCAGACCAGCTCTCATAGAAAAATCTGTTTTTGGCAAATATACGGTATCTTTATAATTAGTCATTAATTCTTCTCTTTGTTATCAAATAATCATTATCAAGCTTATTATTAGGGAAGCTTTATTAAATAAATTATTTTAATTTATGGAATTCACATGCCTTATTAGTATCAATTGCTATTTGTTCTTTTAATTCATTTAAAGAGTTGAATTTCTTTTCTTCTCTTATAAAATTCAATAATTCAACTTTTACTCTTTTACCATAAAGATTTGTATCAGTATTGTTATTTTTAAAATCTATAATATGAGTTTCTATATTTATAGAATTACCTGATACCGTTGGCCTTGTTCCGATGTTGGAAATAGATGGTAGCCATTCTATTTCCTTATCAATATTAGTACCTGTTATGACTTTCAATCTTGTGACATAAACACCTAAAGGTGGCTTTAAAAAATATTCCATGTCAACATTTGCCGTTGGAAATCCTAAATCTCTTCCTTTTTGTTTACCAAGAATAACTGTTCCAGTAACACACCAATTTCTTCCTAAAAGTTTTTTTACACCATTTAATTCCCCAGCTTTGATTAAGCTTCTAATTACTTGGGAGCTGATAATTTCATCTTGAAGATCATTACTATTTTTAATTTTTTTGACTTGAACTAAGTCAATTCCAAAAACTTCTAATCCGATTTCCTTACCAAGGTCTTTTCCAATATCTATATTGCCTTCTCTATTTTTACCAAACTTAAAATTTACACCTGCAAACATTTTTTTAACACAAAAAGCTTTTGATAAAACATTCGATAAAAATTCATTTGGACTTAAATTTTTTAATTGCTCGTTAAATTCTATTATTATTAAATAATCAACACCAAGCTTAGATAATTGATATTTTTTTTCTTGATCATCTAACAGTTTAAACGAAGAGTTTTTGGAACTAAAAAATTCTCTTGGATGCGGAGAAAATGTAACAACACCAAAAGATAAATTATTTTCTTTGGCTTTTAATTTAGCTGCCTCTAAAAGTCTTGCATGCCCTAGATGAACGCCATCAAAATTTCCAATAGCTATAATAATATCTTCACCAATTTGAGATACATTGTCACCATATTTCCAATTTATAGTTTTCATAAAAACCTTATACCCTCTTTAGGAATTTAAACTCAAGTTCATATGTGATTAATTTAATCAAAATAGTACAATTTAAAAAAATAATCATATTTTTGTATTAAGAAAATATAAAAATGTATAAAATAAGAAATATAAATAATAAAAAATATTTTTTATTGCGTAATCGGAGTTTAAGTTAATGAATGAAAAAATGAATATAGACTTTGAAATTATTTCAAACCTAATAGATAGCTCAATTCATATTTTTGTTACATATGCAGGCCAAGTTCTTGGTGCAACGATTATTCTTATATTTGGATTTTACTTTGCTGGCAAACTTAGTGGTCTTGCAAAAAAGAACTTAAGTTTATTGAACAAAATTGATCCTTTAATAGTCCCAATAATTGGTAACATTATAAGATACGGCATTATTATAATTACGTTAATAGCTGTTCTAGGACAATTTGGCGTTCAAACTACTTCTATAATTGCAGTCTTAGGTGCTGCTGGTTTAGCAATTGGTCTAGCTCTGCAAGGAACTTTATCAAATGTTGCTGCTGGGGTAATGCTGTTACTACTAAGACCTTTTACAACTGGAGATTGGGTGGAAACTGGTGGTGTTTCTGGAACTATAAAAGAGGTAGGTCTATTCACAACAATTATTAATACATTTGATAACGTATATGTTTCTATTCCTAATTCCAGCATTTGGAATAGTACAATTTCTAATCATTCACATTATAAAACGAGGCGTATAGATGTAGATATAGGTATACATTATGACACAGATTTAGAATTAGCTTCTAAAGTTTTGTTACAACTTGGAGAAGATGAAAGAGTTTTAAATGATCCAAAAGCTCCACAGTTCCTTGTTATAAAATATGATGACAGCTCAATTGTAGTTAGACTTAGGTTATATGCTCATACTAAAGATTGGTATGCATTATATTCTGACTTAATGAAACGATTAAAGCCTGCATTAGATAAAGCAGGTATTGAAATACCTTACCCACATAGAGTTATTACTTCAAAAAGCGATTAATAATGTCTACTACAAAAAAAATTAATGATGGTTTAATTAAGCTTACAAGAGAAAATATATCTCAGGGACATCTTGGAGAAACCATTAGAAATATTCCAGGAAGTGATAAAGTTCTATCAGATGAAGATCTAGTTAGAGAAAGAAGAAAAATTATACCCGACAATGGCATTGGCGAAGATATATACATATTTGCATATGGATCATTATTGTGGAATCCAACTGTAGAGTATGAAAAACAATGTATTGCTAAAATCTTTGGTTTCCATAGAAGTTTTTGTATGAAAACTAAGTTAGGCAGGGGCTCATTTGAAAATCCAGGATTAATGTTGGGGTTAGATAAAGGCGGATCATGCAAGGGATCAGCATTTAAATTAAAGAAAAATACTGCTATTAAAAACATAGATATTTTATTTAGAAGAGAAATGGTAACGGGAGCTTATAAGCCTAAACTTTTAAAAACTAAGCTTGAAAGCGAGAAAACTGTTTTATCTTTAGCTTTTACCGCTGATAAAAAACATAAAAATTATTTTCCTAAAAGCACGCCTAAAATTAAAGCTGATTTAATTTCTAAAGCTCATGGTTTTTTAGGAAGTTGTGAAGAATATTTAAATAATACTCTAGAAAGCTTATCAGAATTAAATATCATAGATAATGAAATGAATAGTATTTCTTATTTTTTAAAAAAAAATAAATAACAAATTACATTTCTTTTTTTATTAAATCTGAAGCTTTTTCAGCAATCATCATAGTAGCAGCATTTGTATTTCCAGATGGCATAGTTGGCATAATTGAAGCATCAGCAATTCTTAAATTTTGAATACCATTAACTTTAAGTTCTGAATTGACAACTGCATTATTATCTATTCCCATTCTACAACTTCCAATTGCATGATATACCGTGCCACCATTATTTCTTATATAATCTAAAATTTCTTTATCAGTTTTAATATCTTTTCCAGGAAGATTTTCTCTTAAAGATATTTCATTAATATTTGATGTTTTTAAAAGCGCTCTACATCTTTTAACACCTTCTATCATAAGATCTTGATCAATTTGTTCTTTAAGATAGTTAGGTTGAATTAAAGGAGGAGCATTAATATCATTTGATATAGCTTTTACATACCCTCTACTATGAGGCCTAGATTGCCAGACACCGCAAGTAATGCCTGGTGTATTTTGTAGCTTTCCTATCATACCTTCAGTATAGGAAGCGGGTGTAAATACAAACTGTAAATCAGGCAAATCTATCTCAGGAGAAGATTTTAAAAATGCTCCTACATGAGCTGGGCTATAAGAAATTAATCCTTTTTTTAAAATAAACCATTTCATTATTTCTAATGCTAATTTATAACCACGTGCTCTTTCATTTAAAGAAACTGGTTTATTAATACTATTTGAAACTCTTACAGCATAGTGATCCTGAAGCCCTTCACCAATATTTTTGTTTTCATGTACAACTGATACCCCAATATTTTTTAAATGCTCTGGATTACCAACTCCTGACACTTGAAGCAGATGAGGAGTTCCAATTGCCCCTGCGCATAAGATGATTTCTTTCTCTGCAAAAATTTTAAATATCTTATTATTCTTTTTACAAACTAAGCCTATAGCTTTTTTATTTTCAAAAATAATATTTAAAACCATAGTATTACTATGGATTTCTAAATTTTTTCTTTTCAAAGCTGGTTTTAAAAAGGCATCGGATGCACTAAACCTCATGCCATTTTTAATAGTGCGTTGATAATAAAAAATACCCTCTTGATTGCCTGAATTATAATCTTGTTGAAGAGCTATCCCTAGCTCTTTTGAGCCTTTAATAAATTCTTCACATATAGGATGTTTTTCAACAATGTCAGTAACAAATAAAGGCCCATCTTTACCTCTATACTCAGCATTCCCATCAGCTTTATATTCTGATTTTTTAAAGTATGGAAGTATATCATCATACCCCCATCCTAAATTACCCAATTGTGCCCATTGATTATAATCATCTGGTTGACCTCTAACATATAAATGACCATTAATAGAACTTGAGCCTCCAAAACCTTTTCCTCTAGGGAAAAAAATTTCTCTGTTATTTACTCCTTGGCTTGCTTCTGTTTTAAAACACCAATTAAATCTTTTATCATTTATTGTTTTTATAAAACCTGCCGGCATTTTTATAAATGGATGCTGGTTAGTTCCTCCAGCTTCAAGAACGCAAATATTAATATTATTAATTTCAGATAATCTATTTGCTATAACAGATCCAGAAGAGCCAGATCCAACTATTATATAATCAAATTTTTCCATATTAACATCTCAAGTCTTATTAATCATTTAAAGTTGAAGTCTCTCCAGCGATAGTTGTTCTTACCATTAATCTTTTTTCTATTTTTCCTTTAATTGGAGTTGCTCTATGTAATACTGATCTATTATCCCACATTATTAAATCATATGGTTTCCAGATATGAGAATAAACAAAACTTTTATTATCAACAAATTCATAAATTTCTTTCAAAAGATTCTGACTTTCATTTTCTGTCATTCCGTCTATTTTACTACAATGGGCACCTAGATAAAGAGATTTTCCGTATTTTTTATTATTTAATACTAATTTTTGTTTAACAGGAGGTAATGCTTTTTTTTCTTCAGATGTTACTAAATTAGGATCTATTTTTAATCTTCCATGAGAATAATCATGCCAGCAAACTTTATCTTCAATATTTAATTTTAAATTTTCAGGTAAAGAATTATATGCTGCTCTCATTGACAAAAATTCAGTATCACCTCCGTTAGAAGGTATCATTTTGGCAGATAGAATTGATAATTTTGAAGGAATTTTTTTAAACGAACTATCACTATGCCATTCTTTATTAGCTAAATTATTTAATCTTTGTCTATCATTAGGAGAGACAATATTTCCATCTTCATCAAAATTGCGTAGTATTATTAATTTAGACCCTGATCCATCAGTTCCTACTTTAGTTTGCTCTAAATTTCCAAAAAACTCACTAAATTTTATATGTTGATCATTAGTTATGTTTTGATCTCTAATAACTACTACTGAAAATTCAGATAACAATTCTGAAATTTCGTTAATAATTCCAATATCTAAAATTTTTGTAATATCTAGATCATTAATTTCAACACCAATAAACTTCTTCAGTTTATTTATAATCATATTTTCAGCTCCTAGATGATAAACTATGAACTTATTGACTATAAAAATCTAAAATTATTTATCAATATCAACTGACTTAACACTATTTTGTTTGTTTTTTTTCAAATACTTATAAAGTGTAAACATGCTTATCCATTCATTTCGTTCATCACTATTCATTATGTTTATTCTCGCATAAACATAATCTTTCCAAGAATTATAAAGTATCTTAGATGATTGAAACTCTACTCGATTGGGCTTTCTCTTAATGTTCAACCATCCTTCACTTTCACATTCATCAACCATTGTAGCTATAGCCTGTCGAGTACTTCTTAGCTCTTTGGTGACATAAGTTATTGTGTAAAATTGGTTAACAGTAAAAGCATAGTTACAAATTCTTGCAAAAACATTTCTTAAAGGTGTTGAATTAAAATATCTCTACATTCTTGTATTTACTCGATCAACTCTTGCTTGATAAATTTTGATTTCATGTGAACTTAAAATTTTAACCATTTCTCGGTAAACAATTTCTTCATTTAATGATTTAGAAAACTCATTATTAATATTATCAAATTTTTTAATCATTGTTTGCCTAAATAAGTTTACAATTTTGTTCAGTTAAATATTATTTAATTATAATTAAAAAAATTTAATTTAAATTGAATTATTATAAAGTAAATTATTAAATGATGGAACAACACTTAAATATTAATGATGAAATCAAAACTTTAAAATTAAAAACTTTAAAAGAAAACCTTAAACAAAACTGGAATCTAGATAGTGATATCTGGAATGAAGAATTTCCATATGATTATAGATTTGAAGACACATATCTGCAATTGAGTTTTATTCTGGTAGATTTTAGTATGGATGAGTTAAAAGATTTATCCTCAATAACAAATGTATTTGACATTAAAAAATTCAACCACACCATTTCTTCTTTAATTAATAATTACGTCAAAAGCTGTGTGGATTATTTAAACCATGAAATAGATGGTAAAACAGAAGAATATTTTAAAAAGTTTGATAAAAATAATAATTGCTTTGCATATGAAAAAAAAATTAAATACGAGCTAAATAAACTCAACTGAGAAGAAAAAATAAAGTGTGCTTCCAATCATATAATTTTTTTTATATCCAAACTTAATAATAATATAAAAAAATTTATTTTATAATATAAAAATTGATCTAAATTTATTATTAATTATCTATTTTTTAACTTTTGTACCTGTTCCCATGCAACATTTATAGACCTCATTTTATTTTTACTTTCATCAATAACCTCAACAGGGACACCTTTACTCATCAACAAATCTGGATGATTATCTTTAGATAACTTGATATATCTTTTTCTTATTGTTTGAAGATCATCTGATGGATTGCTTTCTAAAACTATATAAGGATTTAATTTATCAGAAGACTTTCTACTTTCTTGAATACTTTCAAATTGAGTTTGGCTGAGGCCAAAAATAAACGCAATTTCTGCGATCATATCTTTTTCTTCTTTACTAACCTCACCATCAGCTTCAGCAATATAAAACAAGATATTTATAACTTCTTCAAGTACACCTATATTTCCAGAATAAATTTCAGCAATTTGCTTTGCATATGGTTCATAACCCGTACTTTCATCTTTAGCTTTATTAAAAATTTTTGACACTTCATCTATGTCTTTATCAGGAATTTTTAATTTATCTTTTACAGCAATTAATTCTTCTTTTGTTACTATCCCATCGGCTTTACTTAACTTGGCAGATAACACAATTAAAGATAAAGCAAAAATTTGTTGGTTCTGTTCAATAGAACTTGAGTTTCTTGACTTGCCTCCTATAGAAACCTTTCCACCAAGAAAAGAGCCCAATAATGCTCCAAAAGGGCCTCCAAAAGAGAACCCTATCATTCCACCGATTAAACTTCCCCAAATAGACATTTTATTCCTTTAAGTTTTTTAAAATTGTTTAGAAATTATTTTTATATTAAGTATATTTAGGAATTCTAGCTAATTGACTATAAAAACTTAAAATTATTTATCATCATCAAATGAATTAACACTATTTTTTTGTTTTTTTCAAATACTTGTATAGCGTTAATATGTCCTAAATAATTTATAAGTTAATTACATATTAAAAATTTTAATAATTATAATAAGTGTTATTCCTAAAAGTGAGTTGATAAAGTACCTGATGGTTTTTCTAATGGAGGAGCAAAATTAGTTAAATCAATGCCCTCTACAGCAGCTTTGTATTCATCTATACTTGGTGTTCTTCCTAGAATCGCAGAAAGAACTACAACTGGCGTTGATGCTAGTAAAGATTCACCTTTTTTTTCTTCAGAATCTTGAACTACTCTTCCTTCAAAAAGACGAGTTGATGTTGCTAATACTGTATCACCTTTAGCTGCTTTTTCTTGATTTCCCATACAAAGGTTACAACCAGGTCTTTCCAAGTATAAAATATTTTCATAGTCTAAACGAGCAGTTTGCTTAGGTTTAATATCATCAAACTCAAAACCAGAATATTTTTGTAAAATAGACCAATCTCCTTCTTGCTTAAGCTCGTTTACAATATTATAAGTTGGGGCAGCTACTACTAGGGGTGCCTTAAATTCAACACTTCCTGTTTTCTTTTCAAGATTACGAAGCATATGAGCAACAATCTTAACATCACCTTTATGAACCATACAGCTCCCAACAAAGCCTAAATCTACTTTTTTATTAGCCTTGTAGTAAGAAATCGGCCTTATTGTGTCGTGGGTATAACGCTTTGATACATCTATATTATTAACATCTGGATCCGCAATCATCGGTTCATCAATTAAATCCAAATCGATAACTACTTTCTCAAAATATTTTGCATTATCATCTGGAGTTAAGGCTGGCTTTTCACCTGATTTTATTTCTGAGATACGTTTCTCAGCAATATCAACTAATCTCTGAAGCATTTGATCATCGTTTTCCATACCGCTATCTATCATAATTTTAATACGGCTTTTAGCAATCTCAAGTGATTCGATAAGTGTAACATCCTCCGAAATACAAATAGATGCCTTTGCTTTCATTTCAGCAGTCCAGTCAGTAAAAGTAAAAGCTTGATCTGCTAATAAAGTACCAATATGAACTTCTATAATTCTTCCTTGGAACACATTATCACCAAATTGCTTCAGCATTTGAGATTGCGTTGCATGCACGACATCACGAAAATCAACATGATCTGCCATTTTACCTTTGAACGTTACTTTAACAGATTCAGGTATAGGCATCGTTGCCTCACCAGTTGCTAAAGCAAGAGCGACTGTTCCTGAATCAGCTCCAAATGCAACGCCTTTAGACATCCTAGTATGAGAGTCTCCACCAATTATAATTGCCCAATCATCAACAGTTAAGTCATTCAAAACCTTGTGAATTACGTCAGTCATGGGATGATACACATCTTTGGGATCTCGACCTGTGATCAGGCCAAATTTATGCATAAACTTCATAAGTTTAGGTGTGTTTTCTTGAGCTTTGATATCCCAAACTGAAGCAGTATGACAGCCAGATTGATACGCACCATCTACCGTTGGTGAAATAACTGTTGCTGCCATAGCTTCAAGTTCTTGCGATGTCATCAAACCTGTTGTGTCTTGGGAACCAACAATATTAACCTTTACTCTTACATCAGATCCAGCATGAAGAATAGCGCCCTTCTTTATACCTAAAGCATTTGCATTAAATATTTTTTCAACTGCAGTGAGACCTTGGTCTTCATGATAAACCTCTTTCGACGGCGCATACACAGACTTTAATTCTATGCCTAATGCTTCACAGGCAAAACTTTGTAGTTTTTTACCAAAGACGATAGCATAGGATCCGCCAGCTTTCATAAACTCTACTTTTTGTGGATTGAAAGATGATGATAAATCTACCAATTCTTCATCACCATTTTCATTATATAACATTTTATCTTTTGAGTTTATTTTAAGAACAGTTCCCGTATCAACTGAGTACTTCTGCTCAAGTACAAAATTGTCATCATTATTAATAATTGGCTTACCTTCTGAGTCTAGTTTTTTTACCCAATTTTTTAAGTCAATACCAATTCCTCCAGTTACCCCTACAGTTGTTAAAAATATAGGTGAAACACCATTTGTTCCAGCAACGATAGGTGCATTATTTACAAAAGGAACATAAGGACTAGCTTGCTTTCCTGTCAATAAAGCTACATTATTTACACCAGACATTCTTGAAGAACCAACCCCCATGGTTCCCTTCTCCGCAATCAACATGACAAGCTTGTCAGGATTTAACTTTTGAAGTTCTTTAATTTCGGCCTGTGCTTCTTCTGAAATCATACATTTACCATGAAGTTCACGGTCAGATCTCGAGTGAGCTTGATTTCCTGGAGATAATAAGTCTGTTGAAATATCTCCCTCAGCAGCCACATACGTAATTACCTTAATTTCTTCTTCTATATCAGGAAGATTTGTATAAAATTCAGCTTTTGAGTAACTTTCTAGAATATATTTAGCTATTGTATTACCATCTTCATAAGCTTTTTTAATTCTATTCGTATCCGCCTCATATAAAAAAACCTGGGATTTTAAAACATCTGCAGCATCTTGCGCAATTAATAAGCCAGGGTCTAAAGCTAAATCAAGAAGAACTTCTACAGATGGTCCACCATTCATATTAGATAATAGTTCTAAAGCAAAGACTGAAGAAATTTCAGCAACAATACTTTCACCAAGAATTATTTGTTTTAAAAATTTTGCTTTTACAAAAGCTGCACTTGTTGTTCCAGGAATAATATTATAAATAAAAAATTCTAAAGATTCTTTTCTATATGGATTCTCATTATCTATGATTTGAGAAATCAGTTGTTCTACCATAGGACCATCATCAATAGGTTTAGGTTTTAAAGCCTGTGCTTTTCGTTTTTCGATTTCTTCTAAATATGCTGTATACAAATTCATATCTGGTCCTAAAAATTATTGTTAATTGAGGCTTACAATTTAGATTTTAAATTTTATAAATCTAATGAAATTTTTTTATATTATGATATCATATCTTAATTTCGTCAAGATAGATTCCATACAATTAAATTGGAAGGGATACCCAGAATCTAACAAGAAAGCCGTGCGGTACTGGTTTTTGTGCTAAGTGATAACACTATTGTATAATCAACATAGTCAAGTAATTCTTGGTAATACCCAACTTTAGGCTGATATTATTCTGTATTGCAAACATGATTAAGCCAATATAGTCTACTTTCGTAAATTTTTTTGTGCCACAAAATATTAAATAAATTTAAAAATTATTCTAATCTTTCATTTTAATATATCAGTTAATCGGTAGAGTGATTTTTCTATATAATCTGCTTTATTTTCACTTTTATGTTTTAAGCCAATTCGATTATGCCAATAAACATCCATTCCAATTGCCTTTGCACCTTCAACATCAAACGGTGATCCTGCTACAAATAATGTTTTTTGTGGAGAAACTCTCAGTTTTTTAAGAATACCCTCGTACATTTTTGGATGTGGTTTATAAAAACCAATCTCTTCAGCAGTAACTGAACAATCAAAGGTTATGTCAATCAATTTAATTGCTTCATTTCCTTCTTTAATAGAACAGTTAGTGGCGACGCCAAGTAAATAGTTTTTACTAAGAACT
>CAJJBL010000014.1 GCA_905182395.1 alpha proteobacterium SCGC AAA536-G10
ATTGCTCTCCCAGATATGAGAGGAGCAATGTCAGCTACTCAAGATCAAATTACTTGGACTATAACGGGCAATATCGTAGCAACTGCAGTTTTTACTCCTTTTGCTGGTTGGTTAACTACTAGATATCAAATTAGAAATATTTTAATTTTTAGTGTTTTAGGGTTTATAATAGCATCCTTGCTCTGTGGATTTTCTCGGTCATTAGAAGAAATAGTTCTAGCAAGGGTTGCTCAAGGAGCTTTCGGCGCTCCATTACCTCCGCTATGTCAAGCTTTAGTCTTAGCTGCATTTCCAATTAAACAAAGATCAATGGCCATGGCTATATGGGGAATGGGTACAATTTTAGGCCCTGTAATAGCTCCTACAATAGGGGGGTATTTAAGTGAAGAACTTAACTGGCGTTGGATATTTTTTACACTTGTACCTTTTGGTTTTTGTGCTCTGATAGCTGTCATTGCAGTTGTTCCAAAAAAACCAATTTCTAAAGGATTTTCATTAGATTGGATAGGCTTTATTGCTTTAGCTTCTTGCATTGCTGCTTTACAAATCATGTTTGATCGTGGAGAGAGAAATAGTTGGTTTGATAGTACTGAAACAATAATAGAGTTTGGAATTATAATTTTAGGTTTCTATATCTTTATAATTCATAGTTTAACTACAAATAAACCTTTTATAAATTTAATTATTTTTAAAGATAGAAACTATACAATAGGTTTAGTTTTAATATTCTTTTTTGGAATGTTAAACTTTGTTCCTATGGTTCTTTTTCCTACATTACTTCAAGAACTAAGAGGTTACCCTCAAGGTGTTATAGGGTTGTTAATGGGGACTAGAGGATTAGGAACATTCATAGGGTTTGCTATAATAGCTTTGACGGGTAAAGTGGATCCTAGAATATTAATTTTTTTAGGGTTTAGTATTCAAGGTATTTCAGGTTTGTATATGTCTACATTTGATATTAATATGACATTTTCTGATGTAGCTTGGGCTAGCACTATACAAGGTTTAGGAGTAGGACTTACATGGCCACCTATAAGTGTAATTTGTTTTTCAACCTTATCTGAAAAATATTTTGGTGAGGCCACAGCAATGTTTCATCTTGTCAGAAACATTGCTTCTAGTTTTTTTATTTCAGTAAGTGTCGCCGTAGTTTTACATATGGGACAAGTAAATTTTGCTGATATAAGTAGCTTAGTTACATCTTGGAGTGAGGGCCTTAATTTAAAAAATTTAAATAATATAGAGTTGATAGATATAGCCAAATTAACTAAAGAGACACATAGACAAAGTTTAATGATTGGATATATAAACTCATTTAAGTTGTTTTTTTGGGTTAGCTTTGTTGCTATTCCATTACTTTTTTTTGTTAAGCTTAAAAATATGGAAAGCAATTAATTTTATGGTTAAAAAAATATTTTTAATAGATGGAGGTATGGGGCAAGAATTAATTCATAGATCCAAAAAAAAACCTGACAGCCTATGGTCTGCTAGAGTTTTATTAGATGAATATGATTTAGTTGTTGAACTTCATAAAGACTTTATCAAAGCTGGTGCGAATGCAATTACTTTAAATTCTTATTCGATTACACCCTATAGATTAGAAAAACATAATTTAACAGATATGTTTATCACGCTCCAACAAAAAGCTATTGCAGCTGCAAAAGATGCAATAAATCAAATTGAAACTGATATAAAAATTAAAATTTTAGGATCACTTCCTCCATTAATAGCAAGTTATCAAAAGACAATTGGTTTAGATAAAAATGATGCTTTGGAGGCTTATAAAAAAATAGTTGATATCCAAGAAAGAAATGTAGATGTATTTCTTTGTGAAACGGTTTCTTCAATTGAAGAAGCCTTAATTGTAAGTGAAGTGGCTCTTCAATCTCAAAAACCAGTTTGGTTAAGCTTTTCAGTTGATGAAGATAACGGTGCACTTTTAAGATCTGGAGAAAAATTAAATGACGCGCTTAAAGAATTTGATAAATCAAAAATAGATGCATTTTTAGTCAATTGCTCTCCTCCAGAAGCTATTGATAAAGCTGTCAATATCATGAAATCTTATTCTAAACCTTTTGGTGCATTGGCTAATGGTTTTGAAACAACTAAACCTTTATTTCCTGGAGAGAACGTATCTGTCCTAAATAAAAGAGATGATTTTAATGAAACAAAATTTGTTGATTCTGTTGTTTCAAATATTGAGAATAATGCATCAATAGTTGGTGGATGCTGTGAAGTAAGTCCAGATTATATTTCTGCTATTCATAAAAGAATTTTAAACTTAAATTATACTATAACTAATGAAATTGGAGGTTTTTAATTAATGCAATTTAACGGAACAAAAGATTATATTTCAACTGATGATTTAACTGTTGCTGTAAACGCATCCATCGCACTGGAAAAGCCTTTGTTAGTTAAAGGAGAACCGGGTACAGGTAAAACAGAATTAGCTAGGCAAATATCAGAAAGCTTAGATTTAGAAATAATTGAATGGAATATAAAATCTACAACAAAAGCACAACAAGGACTTTATGAATATGATGCAGTTAGCCGATTAAGAGATAGTCAACTTGGAGATAAAAAAATTGAAAATATTGCTAATTATATAAAAAAAGGAAAAATATGGAATTCATTTGAAACAAAGGAAAGAGCTGTTCTTTTAATAGATGAAATTGATAAAGCTGACATTGAATTCCCTAATGATCTTTTACAAGAGTTAGATAAAATGGAATTCTATGTTTATGAAACGAATAAGATAATTAAAGCTATAAAAAGACCTATTGTGATTATTACATCAAATAATGAAAAAGAATTACCAGAAGCATTTTTAAGAAGATGTTTTTTTCATTATATTCAATTTCCTGATTTGGATACTTTAAAAAAAATAGTTGAAGTTCATTTTCCAAAAATTAAAAAAACTTTATTAGATGCGGCATTAAATAGGTTTTTTGAAATTAGGGACGTTCCAGGAATGAAAAAAAAACCATCTACGTCTGAAGCTCTTGATTGGATCAAACTTTTATTAATTGAAGATATTAATCCATTAGATCTGAAAAGTGATGGTAAAGACTTGTTGCCTAAACTTCATGGAGCTTTAATTAAAAACGAACAAGATATTCACCTTTTTGAACGTTTAGCATTCATGGCTAGAGGTAATAGATAGTAAGATGTTTTTAATTTTTTTTTTAAAATTAAAAGACGCTAGAATACCAGTATCATTAAATGAATTTTTAACATTTATACAAGCTCTTAGTTTAAATTTTATTCAATATGATATGAATAAATTTTATTATTTAGCTCGTGCTAGTTTAGTAAAAGATGAGAGATTAATCGATAGGTTTGATCTTGTCTTTAGTCAATATTTTAAAGGAATAGAAAGTATTGAACTGGATGATATTTTAAAATCAGTGGATGTTCCTAAGGAATGGCTTCAAAAGCTTTTAGATAAAAATTTTTCTAAAGAAGAAATGGATGAAATAAAAACTTTAGGTGGTTTTGATAAATTAATTGAAACACTTAAGCAAAGATTACAGGAACAAGAAAAACGCCATCAAGGTGGGAGTAAATGGATAGGCACAGCTGGAAAATCTCCTTTTGGAGCTTATGGATACAATCCAGAAGGAATTAGAATTGGTCAGCATGCTAGAGGTCAGGGGAAAGCTGTAAAAGTCTGGGATAAACGTAATTTTAGAGATTTTGATGATAACAGAGAGCTTGATACAAGAGGGCTCCAAGTTGCATTAAAACGACTAAGGCAATGGGCAAGAACAGGTGCTGATGAAGAGTTAGATATAGATAAAACTATTGAACAAACTGCTAAAAATGGATATTTGGACATAAAAACAAGAAATGAACGAGAAAACACTATCAAAATAATATTATTTTTAGATGTTGGTGGTTCAATGGATGATTATATAAATAAAGTAGAAAACTTGTTTTCAGCAGCAAAAAACGTATTCAAAAATTTAAATTTTTTTTATTTTCATAACTGTCTTTATGAAGGTGTGTGGAAAGATAATTCAAGGAGATGGAAAGAGCAATTTTCTACTTTAGAAATATTTAGAACTTATGGAAAAGAGTACAAATGCATTTTTGTAGGCGATGCTTCTATGAGCCCATATGAAATATTAATTCCAGGGGGAGCTAATGAACATTTTAACCAAGAATCTGGACAAGCTTGGCTAGAAAGAGCCATAACTCAATGGCCTTCAAATTTATGGATTAACCCAATTTTAGAAGAGCATTGGAATTATTCACAATCGACAAATATAATTAAAGATATTTTTTCTAATAGAATGGTTCCATTAAGCTTAAAAGGGATTGATGAAGGCACAAGACTTTTATCAAAAAAATAAACTAAGAAAGAATTAAATAATTGCCAAAAATCAATGAAAATATAATAGATTATAATCAACTATATCAAACGCCAATTATTCTATCAGAAAAGAAAGTGATTGCAGACTGGATAGATTATAATGGTCATATGAATGTTGCTTATTATACTCTAGTTTTTGATAAAGCTTTGGATATCTTTTTAGAAAAAATTCTTGGTATTGGAGAAACTTATGCACATGAAAGCAAGCAAGGTCCTTTTGTACTTCAAGCTCATTATCATTATTTAAATGAAATGACTTTAGATGAAAGGTTTAATGTTAGATTGTTAGTTATTGATCATGATCAAAAACGTATGCACTTATGTTTAGATATTTTTTCTAAAGATAAAAAAAAGGTAATAGCTGTTTCTGAAAAAATTCTAATAAATGTTAATTTAGATATTCGTAAATCTGAATCATATCCATTATCCGCATATAAGAAGCTTCAAAAATTAAAAAACACTCATGCTGAATTTGATTTTCCCGCAGTCCTAGGAAAATCTATAGGCTTAAAGAAAAAATAAATTATGCTTCTAAAACTAATTTTAACAACGTTTTGTTGGTTTGCTGTATTACCAATTGTATTCGGATTACATTTTGGAGACTATTACAATTACTTTATAATTTGTTGTTATATAATTTTATTAATTTTAATGTTCGCCTTATCAAGGCATGTCACTAAATTAATTATATGTCTTTTGTTAATATCAACTTGGTTAATCCTTCCAGAATTTCCTAACGAGCAAGCTTTATGGAAAGCTGGTAATTTTTTTATAATTTTTTCAGCTTTTCTTCCTTCTCTTTGGTTATTAAGATCTACAGCTATTACAATGCCGTCTGTTGCTAAAACACAAAAGCTTTTGTCTGAATTAACGTCAACTAAAATTATCTCTGGATTACAAGTTACGTCACATATTTTAGGTGGTGTTTTGAATATAGGTACATTTCCACTTTTATCTTCAGTAATGCCTAAAAACGCAAAAATAAAAATTAGACAAGCTGCTGGAGAGGCATCTATCAGAGGTATGAACACTGCTGTTTTATGGTCTCCTTTTTTTGTTAGTTTTGCTGTTGGTCAACTTTATCTTCCTATTAACTCAGCTTGGATCGGTATTTCATTTGGTTTAATAATTGCAATTTTATTCAATCTAATAAGCATGAAGTTTTTTATAGGCAAGCTAACTTTTGAATATCTTTTAGAATCTTTGTCTTGTGTAAAGCCAATATTTTCTAGGTTATTAATATTAGCAGGATCAGTGTTATTTGTTGGTTATGTTTTTAATAAAACAGCTTTAAGTGCAATCGTCATTGTAATTCCTATTCTAGTGATAATACAAATTATAAGGCGACCAGAGACTGGAAATTCAATACTCAAAAATCTTACTAATTTAATAAAAAATTCAGGCGATGAGATGCTTTTAATTTCAGTATCTATGTTTGTAGGCTCTTTATTAAGTGGATCAATAGAAATACAACACTTTATTACAACAAATATTGGAGATGATTTTCCTTTTTGGTTAATGATAATGTTTTTACCAATAGTTGTTTGGATTTTTTCATTATTAGGAGTTCATCCTATTATTACGTCTGCTCCAATCTTATCATTATTTGGACCTCTTTTATCTCCGTGGGAAGCTGCATTTTTAATGCAAGCTCATTTAATAGGATGGTGTGCTGGAACAGCTAGTAGCTTTACTTCTCTTTCAGTATTAACAACATCTGAAAATTTTAAAATTCCAATTTTAAAGTTGATTGTTGGACCAAATTTAATAGCTACGGCTGCTTTAACAATTTTTGGGTCTATTTTTTTAATTGTTTTAAATTACTTTTTGTAAAGCATCGTTTGTTATTATTTTTCCAAGTTTATGTTCTCTATAAGCAACATAGCAAACGCATATCATAATTATTGTTCCTCCAATTATCACAAAAGGATCAACATTTTCATCAAACAAAAAGAAGCCAACCATAGAAGCCCACACAAGCTGAAGAAACAATATAGGTTGAGTAGTAACCATAGGAGCTAATTTTATAGCCTTAGTCATGGTAATATGTCCAACAGTTGCAATCACAGCCGTCAAAGTTAGAACTAAAAATGCTTTTATTGATAAAGGTTCCCAAACATATATTGCTGACGGAAATAGAAAAATAGTTGTAAATATTGATAGCATTGCAACTATTTCAGAAGATGATCTTTCTTTTGATACAATTTTAGCAATTAAATATGAGGCAGTAAAAACAATAGTAGCAATTAACATTCCTATTTGACCATTTCCTATTTCTTTGAAACCTGGTCTTAAAATAATTAATGCACCAATAAAGGAAATTAAAATGGCACTCAATCTATGTTTATGTAATTTTTCTTTTAAAAAAATAGATGCTCCAACTGATACAAAGATATAGGTTAGAAAACCAATCGCTGTCACTTCTGCAACAGGCATTACAGACATTGCATAAAACCACATAGTTACTCCTATAGAGTGGACTAACCCTCGTAAGATAAATTTATTCATTAAAGCTTTTTCTGGTTTAACTTTAATTAATGTTATTAATGCTGGAGTTAATAGTAATGTGCCAATTAGGTATCTAAGAAAAGCTGCTTGAGGAGCAGGGACTTCACCCTCTAGAAATCTTACAGTAGCTGTAACAGCTACAAAAAGTATTGTTGTAAGAACCATCCATAATATACCAATAATAGATTGATTCAATTTTGTGTACCTTTCTAGTAATTAGTTATCATGTTAAATTAACTAATTAATAAGTAACACTTAATTTAATAAATGGATATTGTTTTTAATAAAAATTTACATGCCTTGATAATTAGGGCCACCACCACCTTGAGGCGTTATCCAATTAATATTTTGAGTTGGATCTTTAATATCACAAGTTTTACAATGAACACAATTTTGTGCATTAATTTGCAATTGTGGTTTGTTATCATTAATTACTATTTCATACACTCCCGCTGGACAATAACGGGTCTCTGGGCTGTCATATTTTTCAAGATTGATAACAATTGGAGTGTTTTCATCCTTCAGTGTAAGATGACAAGGTTGATTTTCTTCATGATTAGTTCCAGAAAAAGATACATTTGTTAATCTATCAAAACTTATTATCCCATCTGGTTTAGGGTATTCAATTTTTTCATGATTTTTTTTATTTTCAATACTTGTATGGTCTGTTCCATGATGATTAAGTGTCCAAGGTGCTTTACCTCTAAATACATAAGTATCAATTGCGCTGTATAACAAGGCTTTCCAGAAACCCCATTTAAATGAAGGTCTGATATTTCTAACTTTATATAATTCAGTCCATAACCAACTATCTTTTATAGCATCTGAAAAATTAGTAATTTCAATTTTATTGTCAATATGTTCAAAGATAGATTCTGCAGCTAAAATTCCAGATTTCATGGCTAGATGTGTTCCTTTTATTTTAGGAACATTCAAAAAACCTGCTTCACACCCAACGAACATACCTCCAGGGAAAGTTAGTTTTGGTAAAGATTGAACTCCACCCTCATTTAAAGCTCTGGCTCCATAGTTAATTCTTCTTCCACCCTCTAAATATTTCATAATATCTGGGTGATGCTTAAATCTTTGAAACTCCATATAAGGAGATAAGTAAGGGTTTTTATAGTCAAGTCCGACAACAAACCCAATTGAAACTTTATTATCATCAAGGTGATATAAAAAAGAGCCGCCATAAGTATCAGGTTTAAGTGGCCATCCAGTTGTATGAATAATACTACCTGGACTACTCATTTTTGGGTCTATTTCCCATAGTTCTTTTATACCTATTCCATAAGTTTGAGGATCGTTATTTTTATTTAAATCAAACTTATTCATTAAAATTTTTCCAAGATGCCCACGACAACCTTCTGAAAAAACTGTTTGTTTAGCTCTTAACTCTATTCCTTGTTCAAAGTTTGGACCTTGGCTTCCATCTTTTAATCTTCCCATATCACATGTTGCAACGCCTACTACGTTTGAATTTTTATCATATAAAATTTCAGATGCTGAAAATCCTGGATAAATTTCTACTTCAAGTGCTTCAGCTTCTTCCGCCAGCCATTTGCAAAAATCACCTAAACTAATTATATAATTGCCATCATTATGCATTTGTGGAGGAGTAGGTAGTCGAAAAGACTTGTTTTCTGTTAAGTACATAAACTTATCAGATGTTGCTTTCGTCTTTATCGGAGAATTTCTTGTTTGCCAATCTGGAATTAGTTCATCAAGAGCTTTAGTTTCAATAACTGCACCTGATAAAATGTGAGCTCCAACTTCAGAGCCTTTTTCAATAACACAAACTGATATTTCTTTATTATTTTTAGAGCTTAATTGCTTTAATTTAATGGCTGTAGAGAGTCCTGCTGGCCCGGCGCCAACAATAACAACGTCATATTCCATTATTTCTCTATCAGACATATATAATTCCTTTAAACTTTTTGTAATATTTAACAAAAAAAGACATTGTCATGCTAGTATTTTTTTAAATTTTATTTATAAACTAAAATTATACTTTAATAACTATTAAAAAATAAAAGGTAAAACAAATGAATCCTGATGTAGGTCTTATTTTATTAATTTCGTATCCCGTTATTTTGGTTGGACTTCTTGTCCTTTTTGGAAAGTATTCTGTTTCACCTGATTAATATCAAATTTCTTTATTAAATTGATTAATTGATTTGATAGTTGCTTCGAAAGGCATCGTAATGCAAGTATGCCTATTTGTAATTTCTCTTATTGGTTGAAAAACCTTTATTCCCTCTGGAAGGTTTGTTGGTAATTCTTGATCCAAGGCACATAACCAATATTTAAAATTTTCTAGAAATTTTATATCAGGTAAATTTTTTTTTTTTTTTTTTTCTACAACTAAACCAGCTGACGCTTCACATAAAGCACATCCTCTAACTATAGCTGAAATTGTTTCTATTTTATTTTGTAAAATCTTTATTCTTACTTTTACCTCATCACCGCACATTGGATTTTTCATGTCGTAAGAGCAATTAAAATCTTCAATATGGGCAGTACTTTTATTTTGATTTGCAAGAGTTAAAATTTTTTCTTGGTATATAGATAAATTGTTCAACTATTGATTTACCAATAACAGAATAACGCTTCCAACAGCAATAGCGTAAAAAACATAAATCATTATATGAGTGTTATCATAAACATTTTCTTCTGGTATCCCATCAGGTAATTTTGTTTTTTCTTTTTTCATTTGATTATCCTTTTATTAATAAATTAAATTTTTTCTTCAGTTTTTTCAAATATTTTAACAAAATTATCAAAAAACTTTCCTGCTAATTTTTTAGAAGTTGAATCAATTAACCTTGAACCTAGTTGAGCTAACTTACCACCTATCTTTGCATCTACTTCATAACGTAATACTGTGTTATTTTCGTCTATTTCTTCTAGCTTTACGTTTGCGCCACCTTTTGCAAAACCTGCTGCACCACCTTTTCCTTCTCCGTAAATCCTATAGCTTTGAGGTTCTATAATATCACTTAACTCAACCTCACCTTTAAATTTAGCAGATACAGGCCCAATTTTAAGGGCTATAGTTGCTTTTAAATGTTGAGAATCTATAGCTTCTAATTCAGTACAACCAGGGATACACTTTTTAAGTATGTCTGGGTTATTTAATGCTTTCCAAACTTCAGATATATTTGCAGGAATTTGATGTTCTCCAGTCATCTCCATTTAATTTATATCTCCATTTAATAAATTAACTTGTAAAGCTAGTATAATACAAAAAAAACAAAAATATTAAAAAAATGGCAAAAACTTGGATGATAATCAAAGTGTCCTGACCAACTTCTCTATCAAAAACTTTATTCCTAATCATATAGTTCGCAAAAAATATTTTTATTTTTAATAAAACTAAGTAAAAAATTATTTTAATTTCATTAGTTATTTTTTTACTAAAATTTATACAAGGTATTATAAAAAGTGGGATCATTCTTCTATATATCCAGTCACTATT
>CAJJBL010000015.1 GCA_905182395.1 alpha proteobacterium SCGC AAA536-G10
ATTCTAGCTAGATTAGTTTTTACTCCAGGATTATCACTTTCATATTGATTTAAAATATTTTTAACTTTGTCTGTGATTTTCATAGTAATTCCTGATATGTTCACTTTTGATTATGATTAATAAATTAGCTTGATTTTTATTTATAGATTTAAATATTTTTAAATTCAATTAAATTTCTAGTTTTATAATTACCTTAGCTTAAGTTAATTATTTAATTATTTAATATAATAAGTAATTTGAAGAGGGATCTGATCAAATGGAACTTGAAAATAATCAAGAAATTAGTATAGAAAAATTAAAAATTATACAGAACAAATTTGAAGATACATTAAAGGTACTAGAAAAAAATGTTGCTGAAAGCATTGCTAATAAACAAAAACTCAATGCCATAAAACAAGATTTGATTGAGGCTAACAAGAAATTTAATGAATCTCAAACATATTTAGAAGATTTAAAATTAAAATTAAAAAACGCAATGAAATAATTTTTTTAATTATAGGTTAATAATGTCTAACAAAACAACTTTAAATATAGACTTAAACGGGAAAAAATATCCAGTTTTATGTGAGTTAGGTGAAGAACAAAGGGTCATAAAATCCTCAGAACAGGTTAATAAAGTTATTAAAGAATTATCTGCTGTATCAGAAAGTGTAGGTGAAACAAGGTTATTGGCAATGACATGTTTGTTGCTAGCAGATAAATTAATTGAAAAAAATGATGTTATAGAAATGAAAGCCTCTGAGCCTAATGTCAATTTAAATTCAGAGCAGCTGATTAAACTTGTAAATTGGATTGAAAAAATTACTGCAAGAATGAATAATGTTGCAAACTTGTTCGAAAAAAAATAATATGATTGAACGGAAGCTGGGCAATTTGTCAGGAATTTTAATTCTTGGGGCCATAAGTATTCTTCGGGAGCCGTCACTTTTTTGATTTTGGTCAAAATATATGGTGCCCACCTGTTCAACAGGCAACAAAGAATAACATATCCGACGATTTTTTGGCTTCCGTAACTACAAATTTTATAGTAATTTTAATGAAAAACAAACTACGCCTTAAAGCTAAAAAAAATAGAGCTAAAATAAAATTAATTTTGGGTAAAAATTGTCTGTCAAATATTCATATAACTTATTGTTTAGATAAAATTCTATCTCAAAAACCAAATATTAAAAGTGTTGCTTTATATTATCCTATGTTCGATGAACTTTCTCCCTTTAGTTTTATCCAATATTTTAATTTATATAATCTTAAATTAGCATTGCCAATTGTATGCAATCAAACAAAAAATTTAATTTTTAAAGAATGGGATCTCAAGCAAGATTTAAAAAAAGGAAAGCTTGGTAATTTAGAGCCTTTTGAAAACAGCATTTCAATTTTACCTCAAGTTTTGATAGTTCCAATGTTAGCTTTTGACAAAAACTTATATAGAATTGGATATGGTGGTGGTTATTATGATAAGGCAATTAATAAGCTAAGAGTTTATTTTAATACAGAAAAAAAAGACTTTATTACAATTGGACTTGCATATAGTGGTCAAGAAACTAAAAGTATCCCTTATGAAAGCCATGATGAACAGTTGGACTATATAATAACTGAGAAGGAATTGTTATCAAGGGTAAATAAAAGTTAATTAGAATTAGAAAAGAAGATACATATGAAAGTTTTATTTATAGGAGATATTGTTGGCAGACATGCAAGGAATTATGTTCAAAAAAAAATTATAGAGTTAAAATCTGAACTAAAATTAGATGCTATAATAGTTAATGTAGAGAATTCCGCAGGAGGCTTTGGTGTTACTCCATCAATTTGTGAAGATTTCTTTAAAGCTGGAGCTGATGTTCTAACTACTGGAAATCATATTTGGGATAAAAGAGAAATAATTTCTTATATAAGTGAAAGTGATAAGTTATTACGTCCTCTCAATATGATAGAAGGAACTCCAGGCTTAGGTATGACTATTATTGAGATACCTGCTGGCAGAATAGGTGTTGCAAATATAATGACAAATTTATTTATGGGACCAACTGATCCTGTTTTTGAAACCCTTCCTAAGATAGTAGAAAAATTTAAATTAAATTTTAATGTTGATTTCTCAATTGTCGACGTCCATGGAGAAGCGTCTTCAGAAAAGATGGCTATAGGCTTTGCTTTAGATGGAAAGGTTTCTGCCGTGGTTGGCACTCATACTCATGTTCCTACTGCTGATCATCGTGTATTAGAAAATGGAACGGCTTATATTACTGATGTAGGCATGAGTGGCGATTATGATTCTGTTATTGGAATGAATAAAAAAGAAGCAATGACAAGGTTTATTTATCCAAATAAAAAAAACCCAAGACTTGAGGTCTCTACTGGTGAACCAACCTTATGTGGCGTTATTATAGAAAGTAATGAAAATGGTTTAAGCAGTTCAATTCATCCATTAAGATTAGGTGGAAAATTGAAAGAAACCATTTTAAATTGATTAAATAAACGACTTAAATTTAGGATTTTAATAAAAATGGCAGGACATTCAAAATTCAAAAATATTATGCACAGAAAAGGGGCTCAGGATGCAAGGAGAGCAAAGAAGTTTTCTAGGCTTACAAAAGAACTTCAAGTAGCTGTTAGAGGAGGAACTGATCCTAATAGCAATCCAAGACTTAGATCTGCTTTGTCTGCATGTAGAGCCGTAAATATGCCGAAAGATAATATTGAAAGAGTTTTAAAAAAAGCTGAATCAGGTGAAAGTCCAAACTTAGAAGAAATTAGGTATGAAGGTTATGCTCCTGGAGGTATCGCTCTAATAGTTGATGCTGTTACAGATAATCGTAATAGAACCGCCTCAGAAGTGCGCTCATCATTTACTAAATTTGGAGGGAACTTGGGTGAAACTGGTTCTGTATCATTTATGTTTAATAATATTGGCCAAATTACTTATCCTAAGATTGTAAAAAGTGATGATGAAATATTTGAAATTGCAATTGAGGTTGGTGCTAATGACGTTAGATCAGATGAGTTGAATTATGAAATAATTACATCTATAAATGACTTTAATGCCGTTAGAGAAAAATTAGAAGACTTACTTGGTCCTTCTGAGCAAGCAGAGTTAATATGGCAACCAGAAAATTATATTGTTGTTAATGAAGAAAAAAGAGCTTCATCACTTATGAAATTAATTGATACTCTTGATAATTGTGAAGATGTACAAAATGTTTATGGTAATTTTGATATTAGTGAAGATATTTTAAAAGAGATTATAATTTAATAAGGTTAAGTTTTTGCGTATCATAGGTGTCGATCCAGGATTAAGGCATACAGGTTGGGGTATAATAGATATAGTTAACAATAAGTTAATTTATGTAGCTGATGGAAGTATATCTGCACCGGTTTCATTGGCAGATGGGAATAGATTGTTTTTTATTAAACAGGCTCTAACAGACTTAATACTTCAATATAAACCTTCTATGTCAGCTTTAGAACAAATTTTTGTTGGCGTCGGGATTGGCTCAAGTCTAAAACTTGGAATGGCAAGAGGAGTTGCTTTGATGGTTTTAGCTGAAGCAGGATTGCAAACAAAAGAGTTGCCTCCTCGTCTTGTAAAAAAAACTGTTACTGGTTCAGGATCCGCATCTAAAGAACAAATTAAATCAATGGTTGAAAGGCTATTAAATATAACTCCTAAAAATGAAGATAGTTCTGATGCTTTAGCAATAGCAATATCAGCTCAGCATATTGGTGAAAATAATATGATCTCTAATAATGTTAAAAAAAATAAAAGTTTAGATATAGCTATAGCTAAAGCTTTATTAAAAGAGCAAAATATAAAATAATAATGTAATTATAAAAATTAAGGATATTAATGATAGCTTCTTTAAAAGGTGTTTTAGCATCAATAGGTAAATCTGATATTATTATAGAAGTGAATGGGATAGGTTATTTATTAAGCGTTTCCTCTAAATTAATCTCTTCTTTAGGTAATTTAGGTTCAAATTTATCCCTTTTTACTGACTTACAGATTAAAGATGATAAAATTGTCATTTATGGTTTTATTCATTCTTCTGAGCAATTACTGTTTAGATTATTACAGTCAGTTCAAGGAGTTGGTCCCAAAGCATCATTGTCTGTTTTATCAACTTTATCAATTGACGAAATTATTTTAGCTATTTTATCAGGTGATAAAACCATGCTATCTAGAGCAGATGGAATAGGTCCAAAGGTTGCTGCCAGGATAGCCTCAGAATTATTAGAAAAAGTATCAACGCTTAATTTTAATAACTCTATTAAAGAAATAGATCAAAAACTTGATAACATAGAAACAAAGAAGTTTAGTTTTGAAGAAGAAAAAGATTATAACGGTGACTTGTCTGTGGTTTTTGAAGACACAATATCTGCATTAATTAATTTAGGTTATGGAAGAAGTGAAGTATTTTCAGTAGTAATGAGAATAAAAAATGAGTTTAGTAATAATAAGAAAAATAAATTATTTACTGTTAATAATATTGTGCCTATTGCACTTAAAGAATTATCAAGGTGATGGTTGTGAATGATCAAATCGATACTAATGATAGATTAGTTAATACAGATATAATTGAACAGAAAGATAATTTTGATTTAAGTTTTAGGCCTAAAAATTTAAAAGAATTTATAGGGCAGCCCCAAGTTCAAACAAATTTATCTACTTTTATTACTGCCGCTAGTTCTCGAAATGAGGCTATGGACCATGTTTTATTATTTGGCCCACCCGGTTTAGGTAAAACAACACTTGCTCAAATTATATCGTTCGAATTAGGCGTGGGGTTTAGGTCTACATCAGGCCCTATTATAAATAAAGCTGGAGATTTAGCTGCGTTATTAACAAATTTACAGCCAAGAGATGTTTTGTTTATTGATGAAATACATAGACTTTCTCCTACTATTGAAGAGATATTATACCCTGCTATGGAGGATTTTCAGTTAGATCTAATGATTGGTGAAGGGCCTTCTGCTAGATCCATAAAAATTGATTTACCACCTTTTACACTAGTCGGTGCCACAACTAGATCTGGATTATTAACAACCCCATTAAGAGACAGATTTGGAATTCAAATAAGAATGGAATTTTATAATGCTTCTGATTTAATTAATATTTTATTAAAATTGGCTGAAAAACTAAAGTTACATTTAGAAAAAGACGGTGCATATGAAATTGCAAAACGATCAAGAGGAACTCCTAGAGTAGCAGGAAGGTTATTAAGAAGGGTTAGAGATATTCTTTCAGTTTCTGAAAATAAAGTAATTGATGCAAACTTTGCTGATAAAGCATTGTCTCAATTAGATGTAGACAAATCTGGTTTGGACGCTGTTGATAGAAAATACTTGAATGTAATTGTTGAAAAATATCAAGGTGGACCTGTAGGTCTGGATACACTTTCTGCAGTCCTATCAGAACAAAAAGATATGATTGAAGAAGTAATAGAGCCTTATTTATTACAACGTGGTTTAATTCAAAGATCATCAAGAGGTCGATTTGTCTCTGCTGCAGGCTGGAGACACCTAGGTTTAATTCCTCCCAATCATGCTCAAGAACAATCAGATATGATGAATAATCAAAAATAATAATATTTGTATGTTAATGGAATAGATATGCAATCTAACTTAGATTTACCTTCAAGTAATATTTTCGATAATTTAGATGGGTTTATTTTAAATAAAAAACATTATTATGGATTGAGAGTTTTTTATGAGGACACCGATGCCGGGAACATCGTATATCATGCAAATTACCTTAAATTTTTTGAAAGAGCTAGGTCATCTCTTTTAAAAGTGATTAATATTAATCAATTTGAATTAAAAAAAAATAAAGATGTTATTTTAGTTGCTAGAAAAGCTCAGATAGATTGGCATAAAGCAGCTCAACTTAATGATACTCTATTAATAGAAAGTCGCCTTAAATATGCCAAAAACTCAAGTATAACTCTTGAGCAAAAGGTTTATAGATATTTGGATTGTAAAAAAAGTTATGAATTTCTTGTTCTAGGAGTTTTCCAGATTGTTGCAATTGATAGTGATTTTAAAGTAAGGCGAATAAAATTAATTTTAAATAATAGTTTTTTTAAAGAATAAATAATTAAAAGCTAAATTATAATTTAATTAAAGGTTTTAAATAATGACCCAAGAAGTGAAAACTGAAATAATTTCAAGTGGACAAGATTTGTCAATTTTAGGATTGTTTTTTCAAGCAGATCCTTTGGTAAAAGGCGTAATGTTTCTCCTTATTTTTGCTTCAATATGGTGTTGGGCTATTATTATTAATAAATCAAATACTATAAGAAAAGAGAAAAATTTTTCTTCAATATTTGGTGATTTTTCTTTATCTGAAGTGGACTTAGAAAAATTGTATAATTACTCTGTTGAACACTCAAGCTATGCTCAGGCTAAAGTATTCATTTCAGGTATAGAAGAGTTTAAAGGAATTAATTCAAAACGAGTATTGTCTCCAAATAAGTCAAATGATATTTTGCAAAGGATTAATAATTCTATGTTAGTTTGCATTAGCAAAGAAATAGACAGGTTAGAAAATGGAATGACATTTCTGGCTTCTATTGGCTCTGTGGCCCCTTTTATAGGCTTGTTAGGGACGGTATGGGGAATAGTAAATGCATTTCAATCTATAGCTTTAAGTAATAATACAAGTTTAGCTGTTGTTGCCCCTGGCATCGCAGAAGCTTTATTTGCAACAGCGTTGGGGTTATTGGCAGCTATTCCAGCGGTAGCGGCATTCAATAAATTTTCAAATGACTTAGATAAATTTTCTAACAAATTAGAGTATTTTTCAATAGAGCTCTCTTCAGTTTTGCTTCGTAAAATAGAAGAAGATTAAATGTATAATAATTTTGCTTTAAGAAGTTCAAGAAAACAAAAGAAATCTATGAGTCAGATTAATGTGACTCCATTTGTTGATGTAATGCTTGTTTTATTGATTGTATTTATGATTACGGCTCCACTATTAACAGTTGGTGTTTCTGTTGATCTTCCTAAAACTAAAGCTTCCCAATTAAATTCAAAAGGTGATCCTATTGTTATTAGTATTAAACAAAATGGTGACTTATACATTCAAGAAAGAATTATTGATAGTCTTCAATTGTTGCCTCGTCTCCAAGCCATATCGTCTGGTAATAAGAACTTACGCGTTTATGTAAGGGGTGATAAAGATGTTCCTTATGGAATTGTATTAGATACAATAGCTAAAATTAAAAGATCAGGTTTTAAGAAGGTTGCACTTGTAGCTAAGCTTAAAGAGAGTTGAGATTATGTATAGGTCATCTTTTTTTTCATTAGCATTACATGGTTTTTTTATATTATTAGCTTATTATGGTTTACCAAGTATAAGAAATCACCAAATTATAGAGCAACCGATTGATATAGTTGAAGACACTCCAGTATCATCCAAAACTTCTTTAAAATTGGGAACTAAACAGGAAAAAGAAGTTAAGAAAATAGAAAAAAAAATCGTTAAAAATTCGATAATTAAAAAAAAACCTTCACCACCTCCACCTTTGCCTGATAAAAAGATG
>CAJJBL010000016.1 GCA_905182395.1 alpha proteobacterium SCGC AAA536-G10
TACAGACCATTTATAACTATTGATAGTAAACTTACAACTGAATATGATTTCTCTCAATTAAACCCCAACGTGATTTATAATAGATATAACTATGAATTAGGAAGTGTTGATGCTTATGACAGAGTATTAGATGGAGAGCATCGTAAAATAGTTAAGCAAGCTTTTAATGCTATGATGCAGGCAAAATCAGACCTTGAACAAAAGCCAAAAAAAATTAATCTTGATGAAATGGGGATGTCTTGGAAAGAATTAAAAGAAGCAATTTTAAAAGCTCACAAACCAATAAAAGATTTATTTTTTACTGGACTTGGAAACAGATTGGAGTTTGAAAATAGCCAAATAACTGAAAATGTAATGCTTCAGTTTGTAAAAATGGATGTCCCTGTTTTACCTATTGATGATAGTTTTATAATGCATCATGTATATGCTGCATATGGCGAATTAGAAGAAGCTATAAGAAGAGCTTATCATGATAGGTTTCATTCAAACATTAAAGTTAAAGGAGATATAGTTGTTCAGATTAATTCTAAAAAGATCGATTCTATCGATAATACTAGCAGTGATTTAATATTAAAAGAAGAGAATGACTATTCTCCATGGATTTATAGGGACAAAATATTGGTAAATAAGAAATAAAATGACAAAGATGAATTTTAAATCAAACTTTGAAAATGAAATTATATCTTTATACCAAATTAAAGAAGAGCATTTTGAAGAATTATATTCAATTGCAAGCAATCCAATTATTTGGGAACAGCATCCTGAAAATGACAGATGGAAAAAAGAAAAATTTTCTATATTTTTAAAAAATGGATATGAAAATAAATTTGGTTTTTTATTGATTTTTCATAAGGATAAAAAAAAAATCATTGGTTCAACTAGGTTTTATTCTTATGATAAAATAGATAAAGCTATAAGAATTGGTTTTACTTTTATATTGCCAGAATATTGGGGCACTTCAATAAATTTTCAAATTAAAAAAATGATGCTTGATTACGCATTTAAATATTTAGATAAAGTTTATTTTGATATAGGAGTTAATAATTTTCGCTCAAGAAAAGCAGTGGAAAAATTAGGTGCAAGCTTATTTGAAAATAATAAGGTTGGAAATGTAGTTTACGTACTTAAAAAAATAAAATTTATTAATCAAATGTCAAATCCTTAAATATCAAAGAATAGCTATATATGCTTATCACATAGCTAAATGAAATTATGTATTAGAATATTGAAACACAGCCTGATATAGACATTAGTGTGATAAAGAAAAGTGAAATTTTTATTACATATTTATTCATTTTATGTCTCCATTTTATTAAATTACTAAATTGCTAATACATTATAAATTATTTATTTTTAAGCCAAAAGCTTAATCTATAAATTAAGTTATAACTTTAATTCATTTATATGTGAAAGCATAAATAGAATTATAAAGCTATTGTTAGCATTAGATAGATTGAATTCCAGTAATTAACTAATAACGATTATATTTGATAAAAGGAGTTAGGGACCCAATATTATCATATAGTCTTCGGGCTTGTTTATTGAAGTCTTGAGTAAGCCAGTAAACAGTTGCAATTTTTTTTTCGTCGGAAGCTGAATAAACTGCTTCTATGAGAGCTCGTCCAACTCCAGCTCCTCTTATATTTGGTGAAACAAATAAGTCTTGTATATAGCATACGTCTTCGATCTTCCAGTTATGGGGATGATAAATATAATGAACTAATCCTATAAGAGAATTATTTTTTACTGCAACAAATGCATTTTGATTAGGGTTTTGAATGGAACATAAACGTTTAAATGTCGTTTCATAAACAACATTCTCAACAGAGCTTTTGTAAAATTGTAAGTATTGTTTCCATAATATTTTCCAATTAGAAAAATCTTCCTTCCATAATTCCTTTATTTCAAATGTGTCAGGCTTTTTCATCTAGTTATTCCTCCTAGGATAAATAATATTTATTTTAAATCTAGACAAGTCATTGTATGCATTAAGTATATATTGTTTAGGGGTTACTATTTTATTTAAATTCGTCAGATTTAAATTCATGAGGTAGTATTTCTATTACTTACTAAAACTTAAATTATAGTATAATTATATAGAGAAATATTTTTAATTCATTGACTATATTTTTTTTAAAGAGCTAATAAATAATATTAACTTATACAATTTTTATTGGAATATAGGATCAAAACATGAATTATATAAAAAATATTAAAATTTTATTTTTATCAATTACTACAATGTTTTTTATTTCTTCTTGTGCATCAAGACCTTCTTCCATTTCTGCATCATACGTTTCTCATGAAAAGTATATGGACTATTCTTGTACCCAACTTGCAACTAAAATGGGAGATGCAAGAGGAGAATTACAAAAATATTCTGATATGCAGGACTCTAAGGCGAATGTAGACGCAGCAACAGTTTTCTTTGTTTTAATTCCAGCAAGTAAATTAGCTGGTGACCATGAAGGTGATGTTGCTAAATGGAAAGGCGAAGTTGAAGCTGTTAATACTGCTCAGTTAAAGCTGAAATGTAAGTAATTTGAAAAATATGATTAATAAATTTATTATTTATTTTTTAATCTTATTCTTTTCTTTTTTAAATTCGTCTATTGTAAATTCATCTGAGATTTCACTTTCTAACTTTGAAGTATGTAATTTTGCGACTTCAAGAAGCTCATCATATGGTAATGTATGGGTTGCAGTTGATGGTGCTAACGGAAAATATGTAAAAGAAGCCTTTTTAAGAGGGCTTTTTTGTAAGACTTATGAAAAAGCTTCAGATAAAAATATTTGTTTAATGTACTCTAATTCTATTGGAAATTTAAGTGAATTTGATAAATTAAAATGGCATAGAGAAATAAACCGTCGTAAAATTAATTGTGGTTTTAAAGATATAAATAATTATGAAAGTGATTTTTGGAAAAATAATTTAAAAGTTGAAAAAAAAGAAGAAGAAGAAAACCTTTTATCTGATAATGAAAAACCTGAAATTAAAATTAAGTTTAAAACAACTAAAGATAAAGTAGGTATTGTAAGAGGATTAGTAAATGATAATAGTGGAATTAAGACATTAATCATTGAAAATGAAGCTGTTTTTTTTAATAAAAATGGAGAGTTTGAATATTCTACTTTTGTTCCATTTTCTGGTTTGGAATTAAAGATAATAGTCATTGACAAATCTGGACTTAGCAACTCAAAAATTATAAAATTTTCCCGTAAAAAAACCAATTTAAAAAATTCAATTTTTTTCAAAAAATTAAATCCTTTGTCAAGAAAAGTTAAAAAAAACAAAGATGCTCTTGCATTAATTATTGGTGTTTCTTCTTATGAGAATACAAACGCTAAAGCTTTGTATGCAGATAATGACGCATTACTTTTTAAAGACTATGCTTCAGATAAGCTTGGAGTACCAGATAATAAAATTAAAGTTCTAGTTAATGATGGAGCGGACGAAAAGGATATTTTATTAGCTGTTAAAGAATGGTTAAGGCGTTCTGCTAAACCTGATAAAAGTGATATTTACGTATTCTTTGCAGGACATGGATTAGCATCCCAAGATGGTAAAAATATGTATCTTCTTCCACATGATGGTTCTCCACGGTTACTTAAAAAAACTGCGATATTACGTGATGAGTTGTTTTCTGACATTGAAGAAAGCAATCCTAAATCAGTGACTGTATTTTTAGACACTTGTTATTCAGGTGAAGCACGTGATCATGAAATGTTAATATCTGGAAGACCTATAATCATTAAAGCTAAAAAACAATCCATACCGAATGCATTTACACTCTTTAGCGCCGCCTCTAATGAACAAATATCAAGGCCACTTGAAGAAGCTAAACATGGCATGTTCTCATACTTCCTAATGAAGGGTATGGAAGGTGATGCAGATGTAAACGCAGATAATAAGATTACAGCACAAGAGTTACACAACTATGTTAGAGAGAATGTAACTCAGCAATCAAGTGGGTCACAAACTCCAGAATTACATGGTGATAAAAAAAGAGTGCTTGTGCAATTTAACTAGAAATGTTGTTTTTAACTTTAATTGAAAATCTAATTGTTTATTTAATAAATTAATAATCATTATTTTTATAATTTATAATTGGAGAATGAAATAATAAAGAATTCAATAAAGAATATAATAATTTTAATAAATTTTATTTTTATAAGCTTAATTACCACAGCTAACTCAGAACCCATTTTTCATGATAAATATTATCCTAATGGAGAAGGTCCTTTCCCTGTAGTTATAGCTTTACACACTAGTAGTGGTTACAAAACTGTAAAAAAGGCAGTTAAAGGGTTTATTAAATCTGGATATGCTGTTTATACTCCTGATTTTTTTAAACGACATGGATTAAGTCATAAAAACCGTTTCCAAACTTGGACTAAATACCGTTTAACCATTGAAAAAGAACTTATTGAGTTACTTGAAGTGGCAAAAATAGATCCAAAGGTTAATCCTAAGAATCTTTTTGCAGTTGGATATTCAAACGGTGGATATTGGGCTTCGTTCTTAGCTGCAAAAAATTATGTTAATGCTAGCGCTAGTCATTATGGTGTTTGGAGTTGGCCTAGAACTCATAACGGATATCCTGCAAGATACTTTTCCAAAGATAGCAATCCATTACTTGCACTTCATGGCAATAAAGAAACTGTTCAGAAAATCAAATATGTTTGGCCACAAATTCAGAAAGCTAGTTCTAAAAGTTTACGTTTAAAATATCATATTTTTAATGATGCAGGACATAGTTGGGATTGTAAATCATGTAAAAAAGATGGTTATAATGCTAATGTTACGAAACGGTCTTTAGATATGACACTTAAATTTTTTAAAGAAAATACTATTAATTAATCAATCAATTTATTTTTTTAATGATTGTAGTATAGATTTATTAATTAATTTCACAAAGAAAACAAAAAAAATGATTTCAAAGCTCACATCTTTTCCTAAAAAGAAAAAATCAAAAAAAATAGAACTAAAAAATATTGTATCTGAAATAAAAAAAGAAAACTGGAAAACATCTGAATCCACAATAAAAAAATTAAAACAATATAGAAATGATCCAGAAAAAATATTAGAAAGATTTAGAAAAGTTCACAGAAAAAAATATGATTATTCAAAAGTTAAATATGTAGGTTTAACAAAAAAAATAATTATTATTTGTAAAAAACATGGTGAATTCCAAATAACTCCAAAATCACATCTAGGTAGGGATAGTAAAAATGTTTTTAAAAAAAGAGATGCTGTGGGCTGTGATAAATGTATTGTTGATGATGTAATTAATGATTTTCAAATAGTTCATGGAAAAAAATACGATTATTCAAGAATAAAACTTAAGCACAAATCATTCCCCATGATTATTATTTGTCCTGACCATGGAGAATTTAAATTAACACTAACTAAACATATGACTGGGACTAATTGTCCAATGTGTTCATCAATAAAAAATTAAAGTTATAATAATGCATATTATAGTGACTTATAAAAATTATTTAAAAGGATTCTTAATTTATTGAACAAACTTTCAGAAAAATATCTTAATTCTGAGCCACCATTAAATATGATGGCTGTGGTAACCATGAGCAATGGTGGTTATGATAAGCTACAATATAAGAGCGTTTTGACACCTGTTCCATCAGAGGATGAAGCTTTGCTTCGAGTATTAGCAGCTGGAGTTAATAATACGGAAATCAACACGCGGCTTGGATGGTATTCTTCAAACGTTGATAGCGATACAGGTAGCCTTTCATTATCTCAGAATAATCCTAAAGAAGTTAATGTAGATGGAGGGTGGAACAATTCCACTCCTTTTCCAATTATTCAAGGAACTGACTGTTGTGGTGAAGTTGTGGCTTTAGGTTCACTTAAACATAAAAAATTACTTGGAGCTAGAGTGTTAGTTCGTGCTTGCATAAAACCGGAAGGATTTCATTCAACTAATAATATATGGATGGGGTCTGATTTTGATGGTGCTTTTGCTCAATATGTAAAAGTACCAATAACAGAAGTTTTTTCAATTAATAGCGACTGGTCTAATGCTGAATTAGCTACGATACCATGTGCTTATGGAACAGCTGAAAATATGTTGCATCGTGCAAAATGTGGAGCAGGGGATCATGTCTTTGTTGTTGGCGCTTCTGGTGGTGTGGGTTCAGCAGCAATTCAGCTAGCTAAGATACGTGGTTCATATGTTACAGCCTTTACAACCATATCAAAAAGTGAATCTGTGAAATCTATTGGAGCAGATCAGGTTATAACGCGAGAAAATGATATGCTGAGCAGTCTTGGAGAAGAAAGTGTTGATTTAGTTATAGATAATGTAGCTGGAACAAATTTTTCAAGAATGCTAAAGATTTTGAGGAGAGGTGGTAAATATGTATCATCAGGAGCAATCGCTGGTCCTATTGTCTCGCTTGACATGCGAGATATGTATTTAAAAGATATCACATTGTTTGGAACAACAGCATGGGATGAAGTTGTTTTTTCAAATCTCATAGCATATATTGAAGCTGATAAAATAAAGCCTCTATTAGCAAAAACATTTCCTTTATCGAAAATTGCCAAAGCCCAAAAAGAATTTATAACAAAAAAACATGTAGGAAATTTTGTGTTAATACCATAAATGCAATCCTATCTATAAGCTTTATAATGGATAGTTACTTTGTTAATTACTTGTTTTCCATACTTGATTTAAGAAAGCTTTTAAATGAGTTCCATGATTTTGTATCGGCTGTACTTTCATAACGTTTGGATTTGAATACTGTAAATCCATGATTTGCATTAGAATAAATATTAATTTCATATTTTAAATTTTGTTCTTCTAATTCTTTGGATAAGGAGAATACTTCATTAAGACCTATAGCTTTATCTGCACCGCCATGAGCTATAAAAATAGGAGGTGTATTTTTAGGATATGATTGTCC
Organism: alpha proteobacterium SCGC AAA536-G10; assembly: GCA_905182395.1. Lineage (GTDB taxonomy): Bacteria > Pseudomonadota > Alphaproteobacteria > Puniceispirillales > Marisalimonadaceae > CAJJBL01. The sequence goes on from CAJJBL010000016.1 coordinate 6,934, forward strand.
ATCAGGTGTTTTTAACCCGCCATGAAAAGTTGCATAGCCAACTATATTTGAACCCATACCAGATCGTGCTAATTCTAATGCTGCAGAGCCACCAAAACAGTATCCAATAACAATTGTCTTTAAATTTCTTTCTTTATTAATTTTTTTTAACCCAGCTAAAATCAGAGACCTCATTCTTTCTCTATTATTATATAACTTAGCAGTTTCTTCTTTTTTAAGTTTAGTTTCTTTTGGGCGATTATTTTTTCCATATAAATCAATAGCAAATGCAGTATAACCAATTTTAGATAGCATGTTTGCTCTTGTTTCTTCATATTCAGTTAATCCATCCCAATCATGAATAATTAGAATTAAACCTTTGGTCTTAGTTGTGGGTTCACTAAGATAACCTTCAAAAATTTCATTTTTGAAAGAGTAAGTAATTTTTTCGCCTGCGTTGACGTTTATTGTAATGAATATAAATAATAATGAAAAAGCTAATTTAATCATATTTCTTCCTTTTTATGACATAAATGATTTAATATTAAACACCAGAAAAACTGTATATATTATAATTTATAAATATAAAAATCTTATTATTTTTTAATGAAATCGTTAATTAGATAGATTATTGAATTCTAAACTATTAGATAAGTATTTTAGCAATCTAAACTTATAATTATTTATTAGAAATTTAATTAACTTCTATAATCATAAATTATAAATCCCTCTATTATTTTTTATTTTATGACTATAATTTTCAATTGCTTTTGGAATAATTATTTAAGCAATATTTTTCTTACAAGTTTTGTAAAACCTCTCATTTTTATATTCAAATGTGTGTGTTACTATATGGTTTTATTTGTTTTAAACCTTAGCAACTATCGTTCTAACTAATACTGCTTTAAACAACTCTTTCATAATATCAGGTGTCCATACTTTTTTCTGAAAAGTTGATATCTAATATTCTAATTCTACCTTTGTAGCAAAATCTATTTCCATGCAATTCATGAATAAAAATTTTAAGTTATTGGCTTAATCATTGTTTCATTTTTAATTTTATAAATTTTTTTTAAGTATCAAATTGATAGTAAACTTAACAGGTTAATTAGTTGACTAACTCTTTTTTCTAAGACTTAATAAAAATATAGATTAATATAAAATTATGAATTAGGGAGGAATATCAAATGTCGTTAAATTTGTTAAAACTATTACGTCCTTTGGCTGTAGTTGCGTTTACTAGCTTTACGCTTGTGAATGCTGCTCACGCTGAAAAATTTACTTTTCATGGAGCTAGTCAGTTCGATGAAAAGCATGCTTATACAAGACTTATGCGTAAATTTGAACAACTGACCAAACTTATCTACAACGGTCCTCATGAAATTGAGTTCGTGATGCACTTAAATAGTGAACTAGGTCTTGAAAAAGATTATGTTGCTTATATGAATCAAGGTTTATCAGTTGATTACGCTGTCGCTTCACCTTCTCATATGTCAACTTTTTCAAAATTAGCAACTGTACTTGATCCTCCTATGCTCTATCGTGACGCAGGTCATTGGAGCAAAGTATTATCTAGTGATGTTTTGCAACCAGTTGTTGATGATATTTATAAACGAGCTGATATTAAAATTTTAGGTTACGGTGGAGGTGGAGTTCGTCATTTGATCGTCAATAAAGCTGTATCAAATATGAATGAAATTAAAAATGTACCAATTCGTGTTATGGGAGCGCCAATTCAAACTAAGTTATTTGCTGCTTTTGGAATGTCACCTAACGTTATTGCCTACTCTGAAGTTTATAATGCTATTCAAACAGGTGTTATTGATGCAGCCGAAAATGAAGCCGCTGGCATCCGACAGATGAAATTTTATGAAGTTGGTCCAAATATTTCATTAACTGCTCACTCTATTACTGTTAGACCTCTAGGATTTAGTGGTAAAACACTCCGAAAACTTCCAAAAGATTTACAGGCTGCTATTATTCAAGCCGGAAAAGATGCTGGTACTTATGGCAGAGTTACAGAACTTACAGAGGGATCTGTTATTATGGCCGAAATGGAATCTCAAGGTAAATTAAAAACAATTAATTTTACTGAACGTGATGAACTGATTAAAGCAGCAAAGCCTGTACTGAAAGCTTATTTTAATGGATTAGGCCAAAGTGCACTTTATGACGCAATTCAGGCTATAAAATAATAATTGAAGTCATATTTGTTAAAAAGCATTTCGACGATATTAATGTCGTCGAAATGTTATAAAAAATTTTAAATATTAGGCGCATAAAAATGAAAAAAATAATTGATATTTATTATTCATTTTTAAAAATGATTCTTACCATTTTAATGGGACTTATTATTGTTCCAGTAACTATGCAAATTTTTGCTCGTTATGTTGACTTTATTCCACGCTATATATGGACTGAAGAGTTGGCACGTTTCTGTTTTATTTGGATTATTCTTGTTGGTGCTATGATAGCCATGCGCAAAGATGAACATTTTACTGTTGATTTATTGCCTACCCAAAAAACTAATAAAGGTAAAGCAATCTCGTTAATGTTTGTTGATTCAATGACATTTTTAATGGCTATGATTTTTGTTATATGGGGTTGGCCTTTAGTTCAATTTGGCCTTTTGCAGACGTCCGAAATGGCTGAAATGCCAATGATTTTTATATACTTAGCTTGGCCTTTGACAGGGATTACATGGATTATTTTTCTATCGGAGCGTGTTTTTGGTCATATTAAATTATATAGGAGTGTCTCTTCATGACACCTGTTGAAGTTGCTGGGATTATGTTCCCATTATTCATTATTCTTGTCGTTTTACGTGTTCCAGTTGCCATTGCTTTAGGTTTAGCCTGTGTTCCTGTTTTTTTAATTGAAGATCGGTTGACACCATTTTTATTAATGAATGAAATGTTTAAGTCATATAATTCATTTTTGTTGCTTGCTGTTCCGTTTTTTCTTTTGGCAGCAAATATTATGAACGCAGCTGGTATCACTGACCGATTAATCCGGTTATCTAGAGCTATGGTTGGCCATTTTCCAGGTGGATTAGGGCACGTAAATGTAGTTGTTAGTATGTTATTTGCAGGTATATCTGGATCATCAACAGCTGACGCTGCAGGCATTGGATCTTTACTTATTCCCCAAATGAAAAAGCAAGGTTATTCAACTAGTTTTTCTGTGGCTATTACTGCATGTTCTTCTGTAATGGGTGTTGTTATTCCTCCTAGTATTCTTATGGTCGTATGGGGTGGATTGATGTCGGTATCAATAGGCGGATTATTTTTGGCCGGGGTTGTTCCCGGTATTTTAATTGCAGGATCGCAGATGATAGCTGTATACGTATTTGCAAAAATTTATAATTATCCAACTTCTACAAGATCTTCTTTAAAAGAATTTATTGTTGCTATTTACCACGCTATTCCTCCGCTTATGACGCCATTAATCATAGTGGGTGGAATTGTAGGTGGTTTTTTTACACCAACTGAAGCTTCTGTAATTGCTGTATTGTATTCAGTTGTTTTAGGTGGTTTTTTTTACAAGACTATTGGATTACATAATTTTCCTTCAATCCTATATAATTCTGCTAAATTTGCTGCAATGTCACTTTTTTGTATAGGTACAGCGTCAGCTTTTGGTTGGCTTTTGGCATACTTCAAGATTCCATTAGCAGTGGTTTCCTTTTTAGAACCTTATGGTGTTGGTCCCGTAAGTACTGGATTAATCGTTGCAGGGTCATTTTTGTTAATAGGTATGTTTATTGATGCTATTCCAGCTATTATTATTCTAGGAACTGTCTTATGGCCTTTAGCAGAAGTATCTAACATGCATCCTATACATTTTGCTATTATAGGGGTAATTTCTCTTGCCTTTGGTTTAGTAACACCACCTTATGGTTTATGCCTTTTGATTGCATGTAAAGTAGGGGATATAGAAGTTAAAAAAGCTTTGCGTGATGTAGCTATTGTTTTGTGCCCTATGTTTTTAGTTCTTTTAATAGTGATTTTTTTCCCTGAAATTATATTGGCGTTACCAAAGTTATTGATGGCAAAGTTTATATAATAAAATAAATTATATAAAATTAAATATATAATTATTTAATAGTTTAGGAGGTCTTTTAATGAATTTTAAAGTTTTAAAATCAAAAATTGATTTCACTGCAGAAGTTTTTGGAATAGATGCAAGACAAAATATATCTCATGAACAAAAAATACAGTTAACAAAATTAATTAATGAATATGCTGTAATTATATTAAAGAACCAAAAGATAAATGATGATGAACAAATTAAATTCTCAGAAAATTTTGGTTTTATAGAGCCAGCTGGAACAAACACTGAACTAACGAAAATCACAGATAGACGGTTGTCATTAAAAATGAATGATGTCTCAAATCTAGATAAGAATAATAAACCTTTAACAAAATCTAATCAAAATAGGATTTTTGCTTTGGGTAATAGATTGTGGCATACTGATGCTTCTTTTAAAAAAATACCTGTAACTTTTTCAATTTTATCTGGAAGAAAAGTTTCTTCAAAGGGAGGAGAGACAGAGTTTTGTGACATGCGCTGTGGCTATAAGGCACTTTCTAATAAAATGAAAAATAAAGTAGAAAGTTTAATTGGTGAACATTCCCTTCAATATTCAAGAGGTAAATTAGGCTTTATCATGAAAGATGTTCTTACTAACAAAGAATTAAAAAAGTTTAAGCCAGTACTTCAACCATTAGTTAGAAAAAACTATGTAACTGATAGAAAGTCACTGTATCTTTCTGCTCATTTGGGTTTAATTAAAGATTGGGAACTTGCTGATTCAATATTATTTATTAATGACTTAATGGAAATATGTACTCGCCCAGATTATATATATTCTCATAAATGGGAAGAAAATGATCTTGTTATCTGGGATAACACACAAGTTATGCATCGAGGTAGATACTTTAATGATCAAAAAGAGATTAGAGACGTTAGAAGAACTACTATTGCAGGAACTGAAATGTTAATAGATCAATAATCTCATTTTTAACTGTTATTATCTATAACAAAGCGATTTTGATCTGACATGTGAGAAGGTAATGCTCTTCGGAGAACTCGAGCAACATCAATTACATAATTGTTACCTGACATAGGATACCTTTGTGAAGATTTTAGATAATGACTTATACCTGGTGTACTTATTACTTTTTTATACAAATCATTAAGAAAAGGTGTCTTATCAAGAATATTAGGTATCCATTCCAAATATGAATTTAGTGCTTCAGCAAGAAGAACGTCAGAAAATGTTAGTTTATTTCCTGCACATAATCCGCTTTCATTCAAACGATTTTCAAATCGTAGTCCAAATTTATTAAATCTTTCTTGAAGAGCTTTAATAGCAATTTCTTTGGTAGGCTGAAAAGCTGCCTGAAGGGCTGTTTCTCCAAAATCGGCAACTGCTCCAGCAATCATGTCACACCAAACAGCATCTTCGTCTCTACTACCATAATATCCACCTTTGCGCGCTAAATACCTAACCATAGCGCTTGATTGACTTAAGTTAAGCCCATCAATCTCAAGTAAGGGCATTTGATCAAAAGGTAGCTTTCTAGAATCTCTAAGATCTAAAAGCATTTCTGGTGTTTCTATAGGAATATTATTAAATTTAATTTGGTTGATAGCAAGCATCCAACGTGTTGTTTCAGCTCTTCCACGACCTGGGAAATAATGAAGTTTTACAATATTAGTCATTCAATTGCCTTTTGAAATTTTTAGTTTTAAATATCTTGATGATAATAAATATGATATTAGCATATGTAATTATTTACCTATAACTATAATTCTAAATTTATTTAGAATTTAATAATTCGCTTTTAAAAGGACTGAAAATGACTAATCAGATTATACCGGGTGAAAAAACTCCATCTCTAATTTTGAATACCCTTGATAATGAAGAGTGGTCATTAGAAAAAAAATTGAATAATAACATGACAATGATAGTTTTTTATAGAGGATTACATTGTCCAATATGTTCGGACTTTCTTAAGCTAATAGAATCTCAGTTAGAAGATTACAAAAAAGCTAATACTAATGTTATTGCTGTTTCAATGGACAATAAAGAAAAGGCATTGAAAACAAAGGAAATTTGGGAGTTATCAAATCTAAAAATTGCTTATGATCTTAGTGAAGAAAAAGCAAGAGAATGGAATTTATATATTTCTAACTCTATTAAAGAAGCTGAAAGTGATGTTTTTTGTGAACCTGGTTTATTTATTGTAAAACAAGATGGATCTTTATACATAGTTAACACTAGCAATATGCCTTTTGCTCGACCTGATATTAGCTCATTGCCATCAAAATTAATTTTTGCACAAGAAAAAGGTTATCCGGTTAGAGGAAACAAATAAAAATTAATTTTTAAATAAACAGCTTATTTTTTTAATCATTAAATTAATTTTAATCTGATTTATAAAATAGTTCTGAATTTACAATTCCTGTTTCAATAGTAGACTTACATGTAAATCGCTCTTCGTAATCTTTAAAAAATAATTTTAAGTTTGGTAAATGTTTTTGTAAATTGTTTTGGTTATCAAAAATAAAAATACCAATCCCTTTGTCAGGAGCAATATGATAAGCTTTTAGTTCCAACAAACCCTTCATCTCTGTTGGATCAAAATTTTCTGAAACATATTGATGACCAACATGCATTAATTTTGGATTAGAATATCTAACATTTAAAAATGCGCAAAACATAATAATTTCTCTTTTTTATTAGTAAATCATAAACAAAATTACCAAGCAACAAATTTGATTAATTAATACCTAAATCACATTTTAAATTGAAAAAGACGAATGATTATTGAATACACTAACTTTGATCAGGAAATATTTAATTAATTAACAATGTATATTATAAGATATTTTTTTATTATATTTAGATTGTTTAGAAATATTTTTAAAAATCTTATTAGTCAAATCTACAAAAATTTTAATATAGGGTTTTACTTAATATTATGAGTTATATTCTGCATATTAGTTATGAAATAGGAACAAGAAAAAGTTAATTTCCTTATTAAATTTGTTAGTATAGATTAAGTTATTAATTATCTATAGAAGCTTAAAGAATCTAAATAAACATCAATGTTGGAGATTCATATGAACGATGATAGACAAAGTATTACTGAGGAAATCAAGTATGTCTCATTTAAACTTGGTAACTACAAAATAAGATTTAATAAAAAAATATTTAAGTATACCCTTATAATTGGAGTAATTATCATTATAGGATTGCCATATATAAACCTAAAGATTCCTATTCATTACATTACAAGTTTTCAGAATTCCAAGGAGGCTAAGTGAAGACTTTATCTCTTTAATCTTTATTTGAACTATTTAGATTATTTTTAATTAATATTTTTAATATTGGATATATTTTAATTTTATTAAATCGTTGATATTAAAAAACTTGGAATAGATAGAACATCTGTTTAGTGTGCGTTAGATATTTAAAGGAAAGATATATGTCTGTTAAAGATTCATTAGATACCCAATCATTAATTATAAAATTTGTAAAAATTCATGGTGATAATTTTGATTATTCAAAAGTGATATATGAAGGCCTTACCTCAAAAGTAATAATTATTTGTCCTGAACATGGAGAATTTCTTCAACAGCCTAGATTACATTTAAGAGGAAGTAATGGTTGTAAAACTTGTATTCAAAAAAGAAAAAAAAGAAAACAATAGAATTTTAAAATATTTCATATCTAAAAATCATAAATATAATTAGTTAAACATTGAATTTAAAAGTCCAAAAATTGATCCTTTAGGGTAGAATATTTTTATATATGTTCGACTTAAGATATGATCCACTTGACTCATTGGCACTTGCATTTCAAGGTATTATTAGAAATTTTATTGGAGGATATAGAATGATAGGTTCACTTGATTTAGGTTTAAAAGATAAAGTGGCTATTGTTGCGGGAGGAGGTGCTGTTGGACAAGGCATTGGAAATGGGAGAGCAGCTTCTATATTATTGGCCGAAGCTGGAGTTAAAGTAATTGTTGCTGATAGAGATGAGGTGTTGGCAAATAATACAGTCCAAATGATTAAAGATAGAGGTGGAGAAGCTCTAGGTATTGGTGGAGATTTAACACAATCCAATCAATGTAAAAAAGTTGTTGATTTCGCTATAAGTAATTGGGGAAGACTAGATATACTGGATAATAACATTGGAATTGCAAGTAAGTTATCTGTTGTTGATGAAACCGAAGAACATTGGGATCGAGTTATGGATATTAATTTAAAACCAATGTTTCTTATGTCAAAATATGCTATTCCTGCGATGATTGATTCTGGAGATGGAGGATCAATTGTAAATATTTCTTCTATTTCTGCGACAAGGCCAAAAGGTTTAACCGTCTATTCTGCATCAAAGGGAGCTGTTATTTCATTAAGTCAAGCTATGGCTGTTGATCATGGTGCAGACGGAATAAGAGTAAACTGTATTTTGCCAGGACCAGTTTATACACCAATGGTTTACTCTCCTGGAATGACAGATGATCATCGTTCTCAAAGACAAAATGCTTCACTTGTTCAAATAGAAGGAGAAGGTTGGGATATAGGTAAAGCCGTGGTTTACTTATCTTCTAACTGGGCTAGGTATATAACTGGACATCTTATGGTTGTTGATGGAGGATGCTCGCTATCAGCTAAACCAAGAGGGTAAATTTTAATTAAAATAAAAGGATTTTTTATGGCTCGATTACCTTATATTAATATTGATCAACTTATAGAAAATGATCGAGATCTCCTTAAACGTCCGATTAATCTATTTAGACAGTTGGTAAATAGTCCAGATGGAGCTAGAGCATTTGGAACACTTGCTGATTTTATTCGTCATA
>CAJJBL010000017.1 GCA_905182395.1 alpha proteobacterium SCGC AAA536-G10
TGAGTTAATTCTACCTATATCAAAAGACATGATACCATTAAATTCACCTTATTTAAAAAAATTTATCGAGGAAAAATAATATGCAAGAAGCAGGATCACTTATAGTAGAAATTTTAGAAAAACAAAACGTTGATAGGATTTTTTGCGTTCCAGGCGAGAGTTATTTATCTGTTATGAATGGTTTACAAGAAACTTCAATAGAAACTATTCTATGCAAACATGAAGGTGCTGCATCAATGATGGCAGAAGCTGACGGTAAATTAACAGGAAGGCCAGGAATAGCCTTTGTTACAAGAGGTCCAGGAGCGACTAATGCCGCTTCAGGTGTCCACGTTGCTCAACAGGACAGCACACCCATGATCTTGTTTGTAGGGCAAATTGGTAAAGAAATGTATGGAAGAGATGCCTTTCAGGAAGTTGATTATCAACAATTTTATGGAGGAATGGCAAAGTTAGTTATAGAAGTTCAACAGGCAGATAGATTGCCAGAAATTATATCACGCGCTTACTATACGGCTATGTCTGGAAGACCAGGACCTGTAGTGATTGCTCTACCTGAAAATATGCTAACTGAAAAGACAGAAAAACAAGCTCCTAGTTATATAGACCAAATTTCATCTGCTCCTACAACCAAAAACTTGGCTCAATTTATTGAAGAAATCAAAAATGCAAAAAACCCTATTTTAGTTTTAGGTGGTTCAATTTGGTCAGAAGAAGCAGAACAAGATTTAGCTTCAATATCAGAAATGTTAGGTTTAACTATCCTTACATCTCACAGAAGACAAAGCTTTTTTAATAACTTTCATAAAAACTACGGTGGAGACCTTGGCTTAGGAGTGAACCCAAAGTTAATTGATCGTATTAATGAAAGTGATTACTTAGTTTTACTGGGAGGAAGATTAAGTGAAAATCCTTCTCAAGGCTTTACTCTTCTAAGTATTCCTGAACACAATAAAAGATTTATTCATATTCATCCAGGACCAGAAGAAATAGGAAGAATATATAAACCTTATCTTGGAATTCAAGCTAACCCTGTAGAGTTTGTTAGAAGTTTAAACAGTGCACTTAAAGGTTTAAATACTGCACCAACTTCATCTCATCAAATAGAAACAAGTCAAGCTCATGAAGATTTTATTCAATGGGGTGACATGCCTCTTGAAGCTCCAAATTCTGGCGTTGATCTTACATCTGCTTTCAGAACGTTAAGAGAAAAAATTAAACCAGATACAATTATCACGAATGGTGCAGGTAACTATGCTGTTTGGGGACATAGACTTTTTAGATTTCAAAATTTAAAAACACAGCTTGCACCAATATCTGGATCAATGGGGTACGGACTTCCTGCAGCTATTGCAGCCAAATTAAGATATCCAGATCAAATGGTCATTGCCTTAGCTGGGGACGGATGTTTTCAAATGACTTCAAATGAATTTGCCACTGCAGTTCAATATAATACTTCTGTAATTGTAATGGTTATTGACAATGGCATGTATGGTACAATTAGAATGCATCAACATAAACATTATAAAGGTAAATATAAACATACAGGCTTAGTAAACCCTGACTTTGCAAACCTAGGTACTGCTATGGGAGGAAAAGGTTATACAGTAGAAAATACTGAAGAATTTTATAATGTTTTTGAAGAAGCAAATATCTGGGCAATGAATAATAATTTACCTGTTTTAATTCATGTTAAAACTGGGTCTGAAATGGTTTTGCCTGGCAAACGCTATAGTGCTTTATAAAATTAATTAAAATTAGTTAATTGAAAATCTTTACCCAAAAGTACTTTTTGATTTTTTAATTCTTTAATATCTTTAGCACAGATTTGTTCCATTATATTTGAAAGTTCATCTTTAAGAATATCATGAACATGATTAGCTCCTTTTGAACCTAATGCAGCAAGTCCAATAATAAAAGGTCTTCCTGTCATTACAAAGTCAGCTCCAAGCATTAAACCTTTACTTATATCTTGTCCTGAATAAAAACCTGAATCTATAATTATTGGAAAATTAGGACCAATTTTTTTTCTTATATCTGGTAATATTTGTAATGGACTTGGAGCAATATCTATTTGTCTACCTCCATGATTTGACAAATAGATAGCATCAACAATCTTTGTTGTTTTAATTGCATCATCTTCATGCATTAAACCTTTTAAAACTATGGGTCCTTTCCAAATATCACGTACTTCTTTTAAATAATCCCAGTCTAGATAACGTTGCATTTGACTTCCTGCAAAACCAGCTTTTGATTTTGCATTTCCATGCCAATCACCATTACTATATTGGTCCATTGTGCCAAAGGCTGGTATCCCATTTATTAAAGTGCCAAGGGACCAAGATGGACATATTGCTGCTTGAAAAAAAGTTCTTAAATTATTTTTTGGAGGCACAGAAACACCAGCCATTCTCAATCTCTCTCTACGGCTAGATGCAGGAATATCTGCAGTAACAACCAAAGTTTTAAAGCCTGCATTTTTTGCTCTTTTTAATAAATCATTTCTAATAGCTTTATCTTCAGGAGGATATAATTGAAACCATCCTTGGCCGTTCAAATGTTTGCCAACTTCTTCTACTGATGCGCATGCAACTGTTGAAAGTGCAAAAGGTACATTATTCTTAACTGACATTTTAGATAATGCTATTTCAGCTCCAGGCCACATTAAGCTTGTCATACCTACAGGAGCCATTCCAAATGGGGCATCATACTCATAACCAAAAAGTTTAGTCTTTAAAACTGGAGTTACAGTTCCTTTAAGATACTTTGGTACTAAAAAAATTTGATTAAATACTTTTCTATTATTCTCCAAAGCTTCATCATAACCTGTTCCAGCAAATAAATACTCTGCAGCAAAATGTGGCATTCTTCTTTTAGCGATATCAATCATATCACTTACTCTTGGATATTTATCAACAAGGTTAGACAAAACATACTCCCTTTACTTAAGACAATATATTATTTAACATGTTATTATTAAGATTTGAACTATATATTATAAAATTTTAGAAAGAACATATTATGATTGAAAATCCTCCTTTAATACAAATAAAGAAATCAACCAGTAGAAACAGGCCTTCTCAAGAACAAATTAATAGCTTTAAGAATATTCCTACTGGATTTATTTGTGATGCAATGGAAGGTTATGGAGCTTTAGACTCCGCGATAAAACCTTTATCTATACCAGGTAGATCAACAAATCATATAGCAGGCCCTGCTTTAACAGTTTTTTCTGGAGCGGCAGATGTTCTTGGAATGGCAATAGCGTTAAGTGAAATTAAAGATGGAG
>CAJJBL010000018.1 GCA_905182395.1 alpha proteobacterium SCGC AAA536-G10
TTCCAATTAGAAATTGCAGAAGATTTTATTTTTAAGTGATGGGCAACTTGACCTGTACCGCCAAGAAGAGAAATTAAATTTGAAATTTTATCATCTAAAGTCATGTTTTTCTCATAAATATTTATAATACATTAATATAATGAATAAATTATGAATATAATATGAATTATTTCATTTTTTGCTAATTAAATTGTCTATTTTAAGTATTATTTCAGGTAATTTAAGTAATATTAGTTTGTTTTTATGAAACCATTCTTCTAAAATATTAAAAGGATCATTAGTTTCATCAATCCATTTTTTTATTAATGGCCTAGATAGCTCCCACATATTTGTTTCTGGACTAAGTCCCCTTGCCGTACCTTCAGCCATTAACATTGTTTTTTGTAATAAAGAAAATTGTGATTGAATCTCAATATTATACAATTTAGAAAGACCTAAAATTTGACCAAGTAATTTAGCTAAAGAAATATCACCTATAGGCTTGTTTAAAATAGGTGTTGATATGGCTCTAATTGCAAGAGCTAATTGTTCATGCGAAACATCTGATCCTAACATGTTAGCTTCAGAATGAATTTCAACAACTTTTTTATAATTTTTATCTAGTAAATAAGTTAATAGAAGTGCAAGAAATTGACGATCTTTACTATTTAATCTTCCCATAATACCAAAATCTATTGGGATAAGCTTACCTTTTTTATCTATAAAAATATTTCCTGGATGCATATCTCCATGAAAAAAGCCATCACGAAAAACTTGAAGAAAAAAAACTTCAGCAGAAATATTTGTAATTTTATTAATATCATGATTATATTTTTTTAATGCAGGTAAATCGTCAATTTTTATTCCTTCAATATATTCTAAAACAAGCACTTTTTTACTTGTTAGGTTCCAAAAAATTTTAGGTACTCTAAAGTTTGAATGATTTTTAAAATTTTCTGCTAATTCATCTGCTGCAGAAGCCTCCATTGTTAAATTTATTTCATTTAAAGAAATGTTAGAAAAAACTTCTACAGTTTGTGATAATTTTAATCTTTTACCTTCAGGTATTAAAAATTCAATACATTTTGAAGTCCAATAAAAAAATTTAAAATCTCTAAATAATGTTATTTCAATTTTAGGCCTAAGAATTTTAATAGCTACTTTTTCACCATTTTTAAGAATACCTTTATGAACTTGAGCAACTGATGCCGCAGCAATAGGGGTTTCATTAAAAGACATAAATATATCATTTATTAATAATTTAGTTTCATTTTCAATAATTTCTTTTGCTATCAAACTAGAAAAAGGTTTGATATTATTTTGTAAATTTTTTAAATGTTTTGTTACTTCCGGCCCTAAAAGATCTGATCTGGTGGATAAAGCTTGCCCAAATTTAATATATCCAGGCCCTAATTCAACAAGACATTTTAAAAGTTTACTTCCTATTTCTTCATCATCATTTTTATAAATAAAAAAATTAAAAGTTCTAAGTATAAATTTTAATTTTTTAGGAATAATTTCAATATTTAAAATTAAAATTAAAGCCCCTGCTCTTGTTAATTTTATAAAAACTAAAATACTTTTTATAAAAAAAAAAGGTGTTTTCCATATGGAGGATTTTAATTTATTTTTAATATTCATTAAAATTTCCAACCAGAATGTAACGCAACAATCCCATTAGATAAATTTCGATATCTTATTCTAGAAAAACCTGCTTTAGAAAACATTTCTGATAGCTCAATTTGTTTAGGAAACATCCTTATTGATTCAACTAAGTATAAGTAAGCTTCTTTATTACCAGTAATTTTTTCTCCAATAAAAGGCATAAATTTAAATGACCACGTATCATATAGTTTTTTAAGAGAATCATTTTCAACTTTACTAAATTCTAAGCAAATGAAACGACCGCCTGGCTTAAGTATACGAAAAATTTCTTTTAATGCTTTATCTCTATTTGTAATATTTCTAAGGCCAAAAGCAATACTTGCTCTATCAAAGCTGTTATCTGGTATTGGAATATTTTCGGCACTCGCAGCAACCCAGTGCATATTTATGTTATTTTCTTTATGTTTTAAGCCAGCACTTATCATTTCAAAGTTGACATCAATTACATATGCTGATCCTCCACCGTATTCTATGAATTTTCTAGCTATATCTCCTGTGCCGCCAGCAATATCGGCTAATTTTTGATTTTTTTGAGGCGAAATCCAATTAATAAGTTCATTTTTCCAGATTCTATGGATCCCAAAACTAGTTAAATCATTCATTAAATCATATTTTAATGCAACAGAGTCAAAAACATTTTTTACTAGCTTTTGTTTTTCTTGTTTATTAACAGTTTGAAAACCAAAATCTATATTAGAGTTATCTGTAGATGACATTATACCCTCAATTCCTATACAATAATAAATGAATATACTTTTTTTATAAACTATAAAAGATACTTAATTTAGAAAGAATGTAAAAATGCCAGAATTACCTGAGGTTGAAACTGTTAGAATTGCTCTTTCTAAAATTATCTCAAGCTCAAAAGTAAAAAGTGTTGAAGTTCTAAGAAAAGACCTGAGATGGGAAATACCCGAAGATTTATCAGAAAAACTAAAAGATGATATTCTAGAAACTCCTCTCAGAAGAGGAAAGTATATACTAATACCAACTTATAAAGGGAATATTTTATTAATACATTTAGGTATGAGTGGCCAAATCAAAATTCAGAATACTATTCCTGATCTTCTAAAACATGATCATGTAAGAATTATAATTGAAAAAGGTAATAACAAATATTACTCTATTACATATAATGACCCACGAAGATTTGGGTATATAGATTTATTTAAAAAAAAAGAAATTAATCAACATTTTCTATTAAAAAATTTAGGTGTTGAACCTCTTGATCAATTTTTAACAGTAGAATATTTACAACAAATTTTTAAAAACAAAATTATTAATATAAAAAATGCATTATTGGATCAAAAAATTATTGCTGGAATAGGGAATATCTATGCAAGTGAAATTTTATATAAAGCAAAAATTAGACCTGATAAAATTGTAAATAAGCTTAAATCAAAGGATTTAAGCTTATTAATTACGGCTACTAAAGATATTCTTGAGAAATCTATAAAAAAGGGTGGAACAACAATTAAAAATCACAAACAACCTAACGGAAAATTAGGATATTTTGTTCAAGATCTTTTAGTCTATGGAAAGAAAAACACTAGATGTAGTAATTGTAATAATATAATAGAATTTAAAGTAATGAATAACAGATCAACTTACTTTTGTAATAAATGTCAAAAATAATATTTTTAATATATCAAACAAATTAATTGAATATTTAAAACTTGACATAAAATCTATAATTATATATTTGCTTATCAAAGAATATAAAAAAAAGGTTTTTTAAATGGCAAATCATATTTCATCCAAAAAAAGAATAAGGCGCAATTCTAGGATGGAGATAGTTAACAAAGTTAGAAAAAATAGAGTTAGGACCTTCATTAAAAAAGTAGAGCTAGCTATTTTAAATGGTGACAAATCTTTAGCAAATAATGCATTTAAAGTTGCTCAACCTGAAATGCATAGATCTGTTACTAAAGGCGTTTTTAAAAAAAATACGATATCACGAAAATTATCAAGATTATCAACTAGAATTAAAAATATAGCTTAATAATTTCAATAAATATAAAAAATAATTTTGGGGCTTTGCCCCTTTTTTTTTATAAAAAAACAATCAAATTAACGATTCGGACCAACTCAATATTATTAATTGTATTAATAGTAAATCATTAATAAATAAAATATTTATAAACCTTTTATATTATTTATTTATTCTCTGTTTTAAATATAGAGAATCATAATAAATTCAACGTTATATGAATAATTTTTCAAAAAATAGATTAAGTATTTAATTTCAAAAAATTATTAGTAAAAATTTTTATAAATTTTTATAAATTTTTATAAATTTTAATACGTTGATTCTATTATATTTTTTTATCAATTTTAAAAATCAATTCTTTTATTTTTTTTATTATTTAATCTTGGATTGCGATTAGTTTACAGCAATATATATTAGTAAAAAACAAACAAATTAATTTGTTGCAGATTTAATAATACATGTTTCAATAACAATTATATTGTTTGTAAAAGACTACATAATAGCATTTTCTTATAGAGACATATAATTACAATGACACAAAATGAAGAACATAAAGAATTTGAAGAAAATAAGAAAAATTCAGATTTTTCTTATTTAAAAGATATTGTTTTTGATGGACAAAATTTATGGGAAGAAGTTAAATTTGAAATATCTCAAGATGTTAGATCTATAGTTTGGAAAGCTTGGATAGAGCCACTTAAATTTATAAAATATGAACGTTCAATCCTTTATATTTCTGCAGAATCATATTTAATGTCAAGCAGAATAGAAACACATTATTATGAAAAAATATTTTTAAAAGCAAAGAACAAATATCTTGATATTACAAGAATTGAAATCGTAAATATTAAAAATAGTCAGCTAATTGATAAAAAAATAAATAAAGAAAAAAATACTTTTACTAGCTCAAATATTGATTTCGAAATTGATGAAAAAAAATCTTTTCTTACTAGTGCATCTATGCAATTAAATTCAAAACTTACTTTTGATAGCTTTGTTGTTGGCAATTCTAATCAAATGCCATATGCAGCATCAAAAAGAGTTTGTGAAGCTTCATCTGAATATTATAATCCCCTTTATCTTTATGGCCAAGTTGGTATAGGTAAAACACATTTATTGAATGCTATAGCTTTGGAGATAAAACAAAAATTTCCGAAACGTAAAGTTGTTTATATGTCAGCAGAAAGATTTATGTATCAGTTTATTAAATCTATTAGATCAAAAAACACAATACAATTTAAAGACGAATTTAGATCGGTGGATGTTTTGATGATTGATGATATCCAGTTTATTAGTGGAAAAGGATCTACTCAAGAAGAGTTTTTCTATACGTTTAATGATTTGATAGATCAAAAAAAGCAAATAATAATTACTTCTAATAAAGCACCCGTAGAATTAACCGATCTAGATGAAAAGCTAAGATCAAGATTGGGAGGAGGTCTTGTTATTGATTTCAGACCAACTAATTTTGATTTAAGACTTAAAATATTAAATAAAAAATCACATGCTTTATCTTTATTGCTACCACAAGAAGTTTTAGAATTTTTAGCGAATAAAATTGTTAGTAATATTAGAGAATTAGAAGGAGCGTTAAACAGAATATGTTCACATCATGAATTGACTGGTAAGGCAATAAGTATAGAAAATACAGAAGAATTATTATCAGATTTATTAGCTGTAAATGAAAAACAAATTTCTATTGAATTTATTCAACAAAAAGTGTCGTCTTATTTTAATATAAATGTGTCAGAGATGGGGTCTCCAAGGCGTTCTATAAGTATTGCAAGGCCAAGGCAAATAGCCATGTATCTATGTAAAAAAAATACTAGTTTTTCTTATCCTGAGATAGGAAGGTCTTTTGGAGGGAAAGATCATACAACAGTAATACACGCAGTTAAAAAAATTGAAACGTTATCTAAAAAAGATAATAAATTACAAAATGCATTAGTAGATTTAACAAAGTTAATGAGAACCTAAGTAAGTTTTTATATTTTATTTTTTACTATACATCATCTATGTAATTACTTGCTGTAATAAACAAAAAAATGCTATATATAGTATTAATTATATAATTTATTTATTTATAGATTTTGAGGTTTCAACATGAAATTTACGATAGATAGAAGTTCATTTCTAAAACCCTTGGGACATATTTATTCTGTAGTAGAAAGAAGAAATACTATACCAATTTTATCAAATGTATTGATAGAGAGCGACGCTTCAAAAGTTTCTTTTA
Organism: alpha proteobacterium SCGC AAA536-G10; assembly: GCA_905182395.1. Taxonomy (GTDB): domain Bacteria; phylum Pseudomonadota; class Alphaproteobacteria; order Puniceispirillales; family Marisalimonadaceae; genus CAJJBL01. The sequence continues at coordinate 5,871 of CAJJBL010000018.1, forward strand.
CAGCAACAGATATGGATATGGATATTGTTGAAACTGTAGGCTGCATAGTATCAAGTCAGGGAAAACTTACTGTATCGGCACATACTTTATATGACATTGTTAGAAAATTACCTGATGGATCTGAAATTCAGATTGAGCTTATTGATTTAAATGTAGAAGTTTCGGCTGGTAAGTCTAGATTTATCCTTCCAACTTTACCAGTTGATGATTATCCAGTAATGACAGAAATAGAAAAAGGGAATGAATTCTCATTAGAAGCAGTTGATTTGGCTAATTTAATAGATAACACAAAGTTTGCTATTTCTTCAGAAGAAACAAGATATTATTTAAATGGTATTTATTTACATGTGCCAGATATTAAAAGTGATAAATTAAGAGCTGTCGCTACTGACGGCCATCGTTTAGCTCAAGCAGAGGTTCCTATCCCTAAAGGTGCTGAAAATATGCCAGGGGTTATCCTTCCTAGGAAAGCAGTTGGAGAGGTAAGAAAACTAATAGATAGTACAGATGGATTAGTCACTATTATAATATCTAAAACAAAAGCAAAATTTATTTTTCCTACCTCAATTTTAACTACAAAGTTAATAGATGGTTCTTTTCCGGATTATCAAAGAGTGGTTCCTAAAGAAAACCTTAATAAGTTACTGGTTTCAAATTCTCATTTTTCTAAAGCTATTGATAGAGTATCAACTGTTTCAATGGAAAAATCTAGAGCTGTAAAATTATCTTTAAGTAATAATGTATTATTATTACAAGTTAATAGTCATGATCTTGGAAATGCGTCTGAAGAACTAGATGTAAATTATACTTCTGATCCCATAGATATAGGTTTTAATGCACGTTATCTTTTAGATATATCTGGGCAAATACAAGGTAAAGATATTGAACTATCATTATCAGATTCTGCTTCACCTGCATTAATTACCGATCCAGATCAGGAAGGTGTTATTTTTGTTTTAATGCCTATGAGAGTTTAGTTTTTTTTATGAAAAACTCTAAAAAAAAAACAAATATAAATGTGAATAACAATATTTTAAATTTTTTAAAAAAACCTAACAATAATAAAATCTCAAATAACTTTTATTTACAAAAATTAAATTTAAAACGATTTAGAAATCATTCTAAATTAAATCTTGTCCTTCCAAATTCACCTGTTTTAATTTATGGAGAAAATGGTTGTGGTAAAACCAATATCTTAGAAGCAATATCGTTGTTAAATCCTGGAAAAGGTATTCGTAAATCAAAAACAGAAGATTACTTATTTAAAGATTCTTTGTCAGGCGATGATAATCAACTTTGGGGAGTAAATGCTGATTTATTTACACCTAATGGTATAGTAAATATAGGAACTGGATCTAAAGAGAATTCATTCAATAAGTCTAGAAATATTAGAGTAAATTTTGAAAATAGCACTCAATTAACTGTTGGAAAAATATTTAAAATATCTTGGGTTACTCCACAAATGTGTATGTTATTTCAAGCAAGTATGAGTGAAAAAAGACGTTTTATTGATAGGCTTACTTCAGCATTAGACGCGTCTCATATTAATAGAATTTTTAGGTATGAAAAACTTCTTAGAGAAAGATCTAATATAATTCTACAATTTAAAAATGAAACCTTATGGTTGGCAACCATAGAAAAACAAATTGCAGAACTAGCAGTGTCTATTATTGCTAGTAGGCAAAGTTTAATACAATTGTTAAATAGTTTGTATGAAGATGAATTAAATAGCCATTCTATAATACAAGACTTTCCTCCAGTTGAAATAAAAGTAAAAGGGGATATAGAAGATTTACTTTTAAAAACCTCTGCATTAAATGTTGAAGATAATATTAAAATAGATCTTAAAAAATTAAGAAGTTCTGGAGACCTGTCTTTTGCTGGCCCGCATACTTCTCAGATTGAAATAATAAATAGAAAAAGTAATAAAAAGGGAGAAATGTCTTCAACTGGTGAACAGAAATTAATGTTAATTTCTATTATTTTGTCACATGCAAGGATGTTAAATATTCAATTTAATATGGCGCCAATTTTATTATTAGATGATATAGTAGAGCATCTTGATGAAAAACATAAATATGCTTTATTTTTAGAAATATCAAAACATTATGCGCAGTCATGGTTTACAAGCACCAGTAAGGATGCATTTGAATTTTTTCCTAAAAACATAGAAAAAATTTTTCTTCCAAAAGTAATAAAAAGTTCTAATGGTTATTATGATTATCAAAATGGAGACACATAAATGTCAAGTCAAGAATTAAGTCCAAATGATCCTGGATTAAGTTATGATGCAGATTCAATCAAGGTTCTTAAGGGTTTAGACGCTGTAAGAAAAAGGCCTGGTATGTATATTGGAGATACAGATGACGGTTCAGGTCTTCATCATATGGTGTATGAGGTTTTAGATAATTCAATTGACGAGGCTTTAGCTGGTCACTGTGACTTAATAAAAGTAAAGTTACTGATAGATGGATCTGTCACAGTTTCAGATAATGGTAGAGGTATACCTGTTGACTTGCATGAAGAAGAAGGAATGTCAGCTGCTGAAGTTATTATGACTCAGCTTCATGCTGGAGGAAAATTTGATAATAATTCTTATAAGGTATCTGGAGGACTTCATGGTGTTGGTATATCAGTTGTAAACGCATTATCAGAATTTTTGAGTTTAACAATTTATAGAAATGGAAAAATTTATAAAATTGATTTTACGGAAGGTAATACCAATTCTCCTCTTGCAATAATTGGAGATAATGATGAAAAAACTGGGACAGAAATTAACTTTAAACCAAGTACAAATACATTTACAAACTGTATTTTTGATTACTCAATATTAGAACATCGTATAAGAGAACTTGCTTTTTTAAATAGCGGAGTGCACATAGATCTAATTGATGAAAGAGAAACAGAAAAAAAAAGTATTACATTTTTTTATGAGGGTGGATTAAAGGCTTATATTGAATACTTAAATCGATCACGTCATGCAATTCACGATACAATAGCTACTTCACATGAAAAGGAAGGTATTACCGTTGATATTTCAATGGAATGGACAGATGGATATCATGAAACTACGCTTTGTTTTACTAATAATATTCCTCAAAGAGATGGTGGAACACACTTAGCAGGATTTAGAGCAGCGTTAACGAGAGTAATAAATAATTATTCTAGTAATTCAGGGATAGCGAAAAAAGAAAAAATTCAACTGACTGGAGAGGACTGTAGAGAGGGATTAACTACTGTTTTATCTTTAAAGATACCAGACCCTAAATTTTCTAGTCAAACAAAAGATAAATTGGTTTCAAGTGAAGTTAGGCCCGTTGTAGAACAATTAGTTTCAGAATCATTAAACCAATGGCTTGATGAACATCCAACAGAAGCTAAAAAAATTATTGCAAAAGCTTATGATGCAGCAAGTGCTCGAGAAGCTGCTAAGAGAGCCAGAGAATTAACAAGAAGAAAAGGTGTAATGGATATTGCAAGTCTTCCTGGAAAACTTGCAGATTGTCAGGAAAAAGATCCATCAAAATCTGAAATATTTCTTGTTGAAGGAGACTCAGCTGGAGGATCTGCAAAGCAAGGAAGAGATAGATCTAATCAAGCTATTCTTCCTTTAAGAGGAAAAATATTAAATGTGGAGAGAGCAAGAATTGATAAAATGCTATCTTCAGTAGAGATAGGTACGTTAATTACAGCTATTGGTGCAGGGGTAGGCAATTCTGAAATAGATTTAGCAAAAGCAAGGTATCATAAAATTATTATTATGACTGATGCGGATGTTGATGGAAGTCATATTAGAACATTATTATTAACATTTTTCTTTAGACATATGAGGCCTCTAGTTGATGCTGGATATTTATATATTGCACAACCTCCTTTATTTAGAGCAAAACATGGTCAATCTGAAGTTTACTTAAAAGATCAAGTTGCATTAGATAATTATTTAGTAAGCTCTGGAATTAAAGGTGTATCAATATCATGTGGCAGTAATGAAACTATTTTAGGAGAAGACCTAAAAATTTCTGTAGAGAAATCAATATATGCAAAAAGAATGATTGATACGCTTTCTCAAAAACTAGGTTTTTCTGAGGTAACTGCTCAATTATCAATTTTAGGTTTTTTAAATTCAGATGTATTTGATAATGAAGAAAACTTAATTGTAATTAACAATAGATTAAACAAATCTTTAATAAATTCTGAAAAAGGATGGAATGCAGTCTTTAAAGTAGAAGATGAAGATAAAAAAATATTAGAAATATCAAGAATTAATAGAGGGGTAAAAGACCTTTTTATATTAACTAATGAAGATATTTTATCTGAAGAAGCCAAAATACTAGATAATATGAAGGTTTTTCTAAATGATCATTTTTTAGAAAAATGTATATTTAGTATTAATGAAAATGAGTATGAGATTAAAGGTCCTCTTGAATTAGCAAAAAGAATAACTGATTTAGGAAAAAAAGGTTCTCAAATTAATAGATATAAAGGACTAGGAGAAATGAACCCAGTTCAATTATGGGAAACAACTCTTGATCCAAATGCACGATTTTTACTCCAAGTAAAAGTAGAACATGAAGGAGATGCGGAAGAGACTTTCTCTACACTAATGGGAGAAACAGTAGAGCATAGAAGAAACTTTATACAAGAGAATGCTTTAAAAGTTAGTAATTTAGATGTTTAATAATACTATTTTACTAAATTATCTTTTCTAACAATATGGTCAGATATTTGTTGAGCAGTAAAAGCGCTTAGTGTCCATCCCAGGTGACCATGACCTGTATTATAAAAAATACCTGGCAATTTCCCACTTCCCACTTTTGGAATCATACTAGGGGTCATTGGTCTTAGTCCAGCCCAAGGTATTGCATGTTCTGTTGAAATTAAGGGAAATAATTTATTACACCAATTGATTAACGGATTAATTCTATCAGCTCTTATATCTTGATTATATCCATTAAACTCTGCAGTTCCGGCAACTCTAAATCTATCTTTTCCAAGTCTGCTAGAAACTATCTTAGCTTTATCATCTAATAATGATACATATGGAGCATTTTTAACACTTTTAGCGTCATTAAGAAGTAAAGTAATAGAATAGCCTTTAACAGGATAAATATTAACGTTATCACCTAATTTAGAAGCAAATTGTTTGCTCATAACGCCTGCACAAATAACAACACCATCATAATTAGTTTTATATTTTTTATTTTCAATTTGAAAATGAATTATAGGATTTATTTTATTATGATCAATTAATGAAATTTCTGTATCATAATTAAATTTAACACCTTTTTTTTGACAAGCATCTGCTAGTGACTTTGTAAATTTATGAATGTCACCTGACATATCACTTTTAGTATAAAATCCACCTATAAAGCTTTTAAGGTTTATTGTTGGTTCAATTTTTTTAATTTCATCTAACGTTACTTCTTGTCTGGTTAATCCAGCTTCTTTTAGCCATTTACTTACTTCTCGCCCATGTTCTAGAGCTTTACGGTTATCACAAAGATGTAATATACCTTTTTCTTCAAGATTTAATTCAATATTTTCTGCTTTTAATATTCTTTTGAATTCAACTCTACTTTCAATAGCCATTTTGGCTGTTAGAATAGTATGATTTTTATGGTTAGGGATATTGCTTATAAAACTAAATAACCAACTGAGTTTATGAAAACTAGGCTTAGGATTAAATAAAAGAGGCGCATCTTTCTGAAGCATCCATTTTAATCCAGTAACTATAGTAGACCAACTATTCCATACTTCAGCATTACAAGCTGAGAGTTGTCCACCGTTGGCAAAACTAGTTTCCATTGCTGCATAACGGTTTTTTTCGAATACAGTAACTTCATATCCTTTTTCTAAAAGTTGATAAGCGGTAGTAATACCTGTTATACCAGCTCCAACAATAGCTATTTTTTTCATAAAATTTACTCCGTAACAAGCGTTGTATAATTACAACTTACCCCATCTGTCACGGAACCTGAAAGATTGACCAAGATTAAACTTAGCTTACCCCTTCGGTGGATGATTGATATCATCTCTCTCCAGATTGTCTACTTTTGATGTTTCGGGTGCCTGAGAGTTTCCGGGGTGGTTGCTCCTTCGGCGGCTATAAAATAACTCTCTCACAAAAAAAGACTAAGACAATTATCATTTTACAAATTTTATAATTAATAACAAGTTTATTTTTGTTTAATAGAGTTATTTTTTGTAACTATAAATACACCAATACTAGATAAGAAAAGGCCAAAAATATCCAAGTGAGTAAAATTTTCTTGGAGAATTAAATAAGCCATAATAGCTGAAACAGGAGGAATTAAAAAAAATAAAGTAGATGTTTTACCTGCATCATTATATTTCAGCATCCACATTAAAATTAAAAAAGCACCAAGAGAAATCACTAAAACTTGCCAAGTCATTGCTATTAAAAAAGATGATGTAAAATTTATAAAATAATTTTCAAAACATATTGCCAATAATAAATGAAAAATAGAAGCTCCTAATGCTTGAAGAAAGTTATTAGCTGATAAAGACAAATCATTAACAATTCTTTTTTGCCAAATTATACCTATAGAAGATGAAATTAACCCAACTAATCCAGAACATAAAGCTAAAATAGTTAAGTCATCATTTAAATCGGATACAATCACTATAGCCGCTCCTAAAAAACCTATTAATATACCAAACCATTGGATTTTAGATAAAAATTCTTTTAAAATTTTTTGTGCAAGGACAGCCGTCATAATAGGTTGTAAAGATACAATCAATGCAATTATGCTCGCAGAAGCTCCTTTAGATAAAGCATAGAAAACTCCACCTAAATAGAAACCATGAAAAAGTATACCGCTAACTAAAGCTTCTAAAACAGATTTAAAACTAAAAAATTTTCTCTCAGAAAATAAAATAAAAAAAACAAAGAAAATAAAGGCAACTATTATAAACCTGTAAGATAAAGCTATAAAAGGAGATGCATCTTCTACAATGATTTTACTAGTTATAAAAGCTGAAGACCAGAGTATAACAAAGATTAAAGGAAAAAAATTATTCAATTTAAGCATATAATTATTTCATATAAGATATTGTATTTATAGTGTTATTTATTTTTTAGGTTCAATAGGACCGTTTAATTCTAGCCATCGAGAGAATCCTCCAAGTATATGAGAGGCATTAAGAAGTCCCATATCATTTGCTGTTTCAGTTGCTAATGCGGATCTCCAACCAGATGCACAATAAAAAATAAAGTGGTAATTTTCATTAAAAATTTTTTTATGATAGGGACTATTAGGATCTATCCAAAATTCTAACATTCCTCTGGGAACATGCTTTGCATTTAAAATACGACCTGAATTAGATATTTCTCTGATATCACGAAGATCAATAAATAAATTATTTTTATCAGAATGCATTTGAATAGCATTCTCAACAGATAAATTATTTATTTTACTTTTAGCATTTTCAACTAATTCTAAAACAGATTTTTTTATTTGGATCATTATTATATTCGCTAAACAGTTAAAATTTAATTGAAACTTACTGAAACTTATTAGTTTAGTCTATGAAATATTAATTCAGCAGCTTTTTCGCCAGATATAAAAGCAGACTCAACCCTAGATCCTTCCATGAAATCGCCAGCTATAGCTATAGGATAATTAGGATCAATCTGAATCCCTTTAGCAATATTATTTACTTTAGCATATTTCCAAAAATGTAGTTTACTATAGACAATTTGTGAACTAATTAAATGATCAGATAGTTTAAAAATTTTAGGTAATTCATTAAGTATTTGGTCTTTAATAAAAAATTGATCTTTTATAAAATTTTCATTTGAAAAAATAGCATTGGCATGGATTGTCCAGCAATTTTTATCATTACTAGAAGCTAGCCAGCTAAGAATATTTGATTTATTTTTAGATAAGTCAAAATAAGAAGGAATAGTATCAGGTAGACTTTTAAAAGCTAACATTAATGCAATGCAAGAATCATAGGAAGCTGTAGATAATACTTTGCTGAGATAAGGAAATTTGGTCATCAATTCTATATTTTGAGGGGCTGGTAATGTAGATATTACAGCATCATAAGTATCTTCTTTTGAAGAATTTTCATACAAAACATTAATTTTTTTATTATTTTTAAATATTCCAATTACTTTAGTTTTTTGTTTAACATAAATTTCATTTGATATAGAGCTTAAAAAATTTCGCATAGTTGGAAATCCACGGTATCTTTGTGGAGAAAAATTTTCATATTTTTTAATATAATTTTTATTTATGTCCGACTTTAAAAGTTGATTAAAGTTTTTTGATCGAGCAGTAAAAAATTGAGCTCCATGAAAAAAGGTAAATTTATTATTTTCTTTTTCTTTAATATGAGTTGCTATCCTTCCACCTATGAAATCACCTTTATCAACAATGATTGTTTCCAATCCATATGATTTAAGCTTTCTTGATGCAGAAATTCCTGCTATTCCTGAACCAATAACAAGTATTTTTTTTGACATAATATCCCTTATATAAAGTTAAAAAATAGGATTTACTTACTAGGATTTAAAAAAATGAGTAATTACAATATAAAGACTGAATTTATACTAGAGAAATTTCAATTTGAAAATCAATTTTCTTTACCAATATCTAAAAATATAAACGCGGAATCTGTAGTAAATATATATGAAGCAATGAGAAGTTTTTTTCCAATTTATCATAATTCAGAAAAAGAAACAATCGTAGCTCCAAGATTAGAAAATATATTAGAGAGCTTTGATGGTTTATTTTTAGACGCGTTCGGTGTTTTAAATGTTGGGCCTAAACTTATACCTGGCATTATTAAAACAATTGATAAAGCAAGAGACATGGGAATTACATTATTAGTTGTTACTAATGGAGCAAGTAATGACACTTCAAAGAAAAGAGATCAATTGTCATCGTTAGGATTAGAGTTTTCTTATGATGAAATAATTTCAAGCAGAGATGCCGCAGAAGTATTTTTATCATTTAATAAGCCAGAAGGTCCTCTAGGAGTTTTAGGTAATATTGGAAATAAATTTACTATTCCAGATTTAGAATGTGTTGAATTAGAGCAAGACTATTCAATATTTGAAGAAATGAGTTCTTTTATACTTCTTGGAACGACTATGTGGGATACTATGTGGCAAGATATGTTGTTAAATTCATTAAAAGATAATCCTAGACCTTTATTTGTAGCTAATCCTGACATAGTGGCACCTCATGAAAATAAATTTAGCATGGAACCAGCTTATTTTATATCACATTTAATAGCTAATGGTGCCCATCTGCCTTTTTGGCTTGGCAAACCATTTCCAACAATATTTGAGTTAGCACTTAACAGAATGACAGAGTTAGCAGGGAGGCACTTGAATCTTTCAAGAATTGGAATGGTAGGTGATACTCTTCATACAGATATTTTAGGATCTAATAGTATTGGATTGAAGTCAGTTTTAATGACAAATCATGGTCTTTTTAGAAATGAAAATATTGCTAAAATGATAAAAAAAACTGGTATTATACCTGATTTTATTATTGAAGGACCATAACAAATGATGGAATCATTAAAAAATGATTTAATTTTTAAAAACATATGTTTTTCATATTCATCAATGCAAAATAACATATGTGATAATTTAAATTTAACAATAAAAAGTGGTAAATTTACAAGTATATTAGGTCCCTCTGGGTCAGGTAAAACTTCTTTATTAAAGTTAGCTTCTGGGCTTCTAGAGCCCATAAGTGGTAACATCAAATATAAAAATAAAAAAATATCTGAGTGTCCATTAAACGTTACTTTGGTACAACAAAACTCTTCATTAATGCCATGGTTAAGCGTATATAGAAATATAATATTAGGTAATAAAAATTATAAAAGTTCATTAGGTAATAAACTAATAAAGGATGTTGGCCTAGAAGGCTTTAAAGATTTTTACCCTCACCAGTTATCTGGAGGAATGTTACAAAGAGTTGCTATAGCAAGGGCTTTGATTTTTAAACCTAGACTTCTTCTATTGGACGAACCATTTGGTGCTTTAGATAATTTGAGTAGAGAATTAATAGCAACGGAACTTGTGGGAATAATTAAAAAAGAATTAGGAACTGTAGTAATGGTAACTCATTCAATTGAAGAAGCTGCTTTATTAAGTGATGAGGTATTAATAATGGGTAGAAATCCATTATGTTTAATAAAACGATGTACTCCTCCAAATATATCTGGCTCTAAATCATGGCAGAAATTAGGTCTAAGAAAATCATTAGAGGTAAAAGACTTTCAAAACTATTTAAAAATAATAAGAAAAATATCATATGAAATAATAGAAAAAGGATTGTAAATTGTGATTTATAAAAATCAGACAATTTTAGTTACTGCATCAGCTAAAAGATTAGGCAAACATATCGTAACTGATTTAGTTAAATCTGGTTGGAATATTGCTTTACATTATAATCAGTCAAAAATTATTGCTGAGGAGACAGCTCATTCCTTAATTAAAATTGGTGGGAAGGTGACCTTGCATCAAGCTGATTTGTCAAAGTCAGATCAACTTACAAATTTAATAAATAATGTTAAGAAACTTAATTCACAATGGATTGGCTTAATAAATAATGCTGGATTATTTAAATATGATGATGGAATAAACTTTGATTTTGAAAATTTAAATGATCACATGTCAGTTAATTTTATAGCCCCCGCTATCTTAACTCAAGCTTTAGCAAGGTTTACAATTGAAAAACAAAAACAAGATAAAAAATTACAAGGAATGGTAATTAATATTTTAGATGCTAAAATATTTGGATTAAACCCAGATTACTATAGTTATACATTATCAAAGCAGGCCCTTTATGGTCTTACTAAAATGTCAGCCCTTTCATATGCGTCGTCTATAAGAGTAAATGGAATTGCTCCAGGTATTACTCTGCCCGCTCCTGGGCAAGATAAAAATTTATTCCAACGTTCTCATAAACAAAACTTACTAAAATCATCAGCTACTGTAGAAGAGATTTTAAACGCTATTCAATTCTTAATTATATCTAAATCTGTCACAGGTCATGTAACTCTTCTTGATGGAGGAGCTCATCTTGCCCCACCAAGAAGAGATGTTGGATTGTAATAAAAATTTCAAAAAAGAGAAAAAAATGTTAAACATTAGAAAAAGAAAAATATTTATAAATAATTTTGAATTAATGGCATCAGTTGGTGCGTATGAAGTAGAAAAAGAACAAAAGCAAAAAATAATTATAGATTTAGAGATTTATCTTACAAATGATTCTGAAACTAAAACAGATGAATTAAATCAAACCCAAGATTATAGCCAATTCAGAACATTAGTTAAAGATATTATCAATAGTAGACACTTTCAATTACTTGAAATACTTACAGATAAAATTTATGAAGAAATCATTAAAAATGAATTTGTTTTAGGAGTAAAAGTTAAAATTACTAAACCTGATATATTTTATGATTGTGAAGTAGCCTACCAGCTTTCTAATATTTAAAAGTTATCTTTTTGAGTTCGGATAGATTTAAAAATTTCTGATGGGCTGCTTAAATTAAGTCCTATGGAAGAAGCAAAAGAATTTTCATTAGCTCTTAAAAATGGATTAATTTTTTTTTCATCTCCTAATAAGAATGGAATAGTTGGCAGTCCCTCATTTCTTTTATTATTAATATTGTTGTAAGCTTGTTTTAGTAATTGGTTATTAGGATCTATATGAATAGAAAATTTTGCATTAGATAATGTATATTCGTGGCCACAGTATACTGTAGTATCGTCAGGTAGTAATTTTAATTTTAGAAGGCTATTCCACATTTCTTCCATCGTTCCTTCAAAAACTCGACCACATCCTAAGTAAAACATTGTATCTCCTGAAAAAAGATATTTTTCTTCTGGTATATAAAAACATACATGACCTAAGGTATGCCCTGGGGTATGAATTGCTTTAGAATCGGCTCCTGCTATAGATATAGTATCACCATCTGAAACAAAAATATCTATATCTGATATACGGTCCTTTTCATACAAAGGTGCAATTAATTGTGATTTATATATTTTTTTAAGTTTAGAGTTACCACCGGTATGATCATGATGATGATGAGTATTAATAATTTGATCTAAATTCCAGTTTTTAGCTTTTAAGACCTTTATTACTGGATCAGCTTCGCCTGGATCTATTACAGCAGTAATATTTTGTTTATCATTATGTAATAAATAGATGTAATTATCAGACAAAGCGCTAATTAGTTCTATATGAATCATTTTTTTCCTATTTAGTTAATTGATTTAAGTATTGGTTTTTTAAAAACATTAATTTAAAATAAAGCATATTTTTATAATTATTATAATCAAAAAGTTTATTTTATTAATTTTAGGTATATAAGTTAAAAAATAATAAAAAGGAATGAAATGAATAATATAGAATTAGATACTCTTCGAGTCAAAATTGATGATATTGATTTTCAATTATCAAATCTATTAAAAGAAAGACAATCTTTAGCATCTAAAATAATGATTGCAAAAAAAGGAAATTCTCCTTTTGATCCTGAAAGAGAAGAAAAAGTTATAGAAAAGGTAGTTACTTTTGGGTTAGATAAGTTTTTAGTTGAAAAAATATGGCGTCAGATAATATCATCAAATTTATCATTACAAAAAAAATTAAAAATAGGTGTGGCAGGTAATGATGATGAAATTAAATCTTCTTATTTAGGCCATTTTGGTAATTATTTTGATACAACTTATTTTTCTAGTGTTATCAGTTTATTAGCTTCATTAGAAAAGAAAGATATAGAAATAGGCTTTATAAATAATGACAATATAAAAAAAATTGAAAATGAAAGCGATATTAAAGTTAACTTTCAAGTTATAGCTAATATTCCGTTGTATAAAAAACCTGATCAACAACAATATAATATTATTAAACTTAAAATGAATTAATTATAGGTATTTATCAATGTTATTTCCTTCTGTGAAAAGCAGTATAGAAAATTTAAAATCTTATAAACCCAATTTTGGAAAAGTCAAAAATATAAAAGTAATTAGACTATCCGCAAATGAAGGTGCATTGGGCACTTCAGCAAAGGCAATTAAAGCAATTAATTCTTTTTCTACTGATTTACATAGATATCCTCCTCAAGTAAGTGAAGATTTAGTTAACGCAATTGCAAAAAGATATTCTCTTGATAGAGATAAAATTATTTTAGGAAATGGTTCAGATGAATTAATTGCAATTATAGCACAAGCCTATCTTAGTTCGGAGGATGAAGCTATTTATACAGAGTATGGTTTTTTACAATTTCCACAACAAATTTCAATTGTTGGCGCAAAAGGCGTAATAGCTAAAGATAATAAATTAACAGTTAGTGTTGATAATATACTTTCTAAAATTAACAAGAAAACAAAGTTAGTTTTTCTTGCTAATGCTAATAATCCTACTGGTACATTTATATCAAAAGATGATATAATAAGGCTTCATCAAGGCATGCCTTCAAATGTTTTGCTTGTTTATGACGCAGCTTATAGTGAATTTATTATTGACCCTGATTATATTGATGGAAGCTATTTAGTCAATCAATATGACAATGTCATTATGTTAAGAACATTTTCGAAAATGCATGGTTTAGCTTCATTAAGGCTTGGTTGGGCATATTGTTCTAGCTATATTTTAAATAATCTTATGAAGGTTAGAGGGCCATTTAGTGTTAATGTTGCTGCCATGATAGCGGGAAAGGCTGCAATTGAAGATATTGATTTTCAGAAAAAATCAGTAGAGCACAATATAAACTGGATGGCTTGGATAAAAAAAGAATTAAAAAAAATAGGGTTAACATATCAATCATCTGTTACTAATTTTCTACTAATAAAATTTCCTTGTGAAAAACAAAAAACTGCTGAAAATGCAGAGATTTTTTTAGCAAAGCGTGGAATTTTAGTTAGAAATATGTCTGGATATAATTTACCAAGCTATTTAAGAGTTTCATTAGGTACAGAAGAGGAAAACATGATTTTTATAAAAGAATTAAAAAGCTTTATAGATAATTAATAATGGCTTTAATTTATAAAAAGGTATGTGTAATAGGATTAGGACTTATTGGAACTTCAATTCTTCATGCTATTAAAGCAAAAGAAGATAAGAATATTATTACTTTGGCATACGACATTAACTCGAATCATAGAGACATAGTTTCTAAAATGAACATTGCCTCTCTAGTCTGTGATAAAATAGAAAATGCTATTAACGATGCTGATTTAATTATTTTATCAATCCCTGTAGGCTCAATGTCTAATGTAGCAAAGTTAATATCCTCATATTTAAAAGAAGGTGCTATAATTACAGATACTGGTTCTACTAAACAATCTGTAATTAAAGATATACAGCCAAACCTTCCAAAAAACGTTCATTTTATTCCTTCTCATCCACTTGCAGGGACAGAGTATTCAGGTCCTCAAGCAGGGTTTGGAACTTTATTTGAAAACCGTTACTGGCTTTTAATATCTGATATAGAAACAAAAAAAACAAAACAATTAGGATCTTTTTTCACAAAATTAGGAGCAATGGTAGAAATAATTAATGCTAATTATCATGATAGAATTTTAGCAATTACATCTCATTTACCACATTTAATTGCTTATACTATAGTTGGAACAGCTTCCGATTTAGAATCTGATTTAAAAAATGATGTTATTAGATACTCAGCATCAGGTTTTAGAGATTTTACTAGGCTTGCTTCATCAGACCCAATAATGTGGAGAGATATTTTTATTCATAACTCTGATGCTGTTCTAGAGATGCTTCAGAGATTTAATGAAGATTTATCGGATTTACAAAAAGCTATTAGAAAGCAAGATGCAGACAAGCTGCATTCATTTTTCTCAAGAACAAGGTCCATTAGAAAAAAAATAATAGATGCTGGTCAAAGTTAATTAAAACAGAATTTTAGAAATGTTAATTCTTGATTTGGCTATTAGAAATTTACAGTATTCTAATAATATTAATGAAAATGTTTCATATGAATATATCCAATTATTAATATTGTGTTTTTCAGGAGTAATAGGGTATTTAATAATTTTTAAGTTAGGCATTTTATTTTTAAATTCTAAAACAGCTCTTGGCATATGATAGTTACTAGTAATAAGAATAAGTTGTTTTATATTATTTTTATTAACCCATATCAGGGTTTCTATTGCATTCGAACGAGTGTTTTGAGATTTATTATCTAGTTCTAGGCAGCATTCAATAAATATATTCAGTGGATCATTTTTTGATAATAGTTTATTTACATTTGATTTTGTAAAACCTTTGCCAGTACCACTAATAAGTATATCAATATTCATTGATCCCAATTTACTAAAATTTTTAATTAATTTTAACCCTTCCTTAATTCTATTTGATCCCCCTGTTAGAATGACAACGTTCTCTGCTTCTTTAATAGAATATTCTGTAAGAGATTGAACTTGCTCTTTATACTTTAATAATCCAGTACAAAAATAAATAAATATAATTATAAAAATTAGTAAAAAAAATACTTTAAAAATATGTTTGTTCATAAATATATCATTCTAATAGTTTGAAACATGTTGGCAAAAAAAAATTGGTTAGTATATAATAAAAATATATTTTATTATTTCTAAGGGTACTATTGATGAGAGAGACGTGTAAGTCATGTGGAACTGTATTTGATTTAGATGAAAACACGCTATCTAATGAAGTGCATTGGTTAAAATGTAGTGTTTGTAATGAAAAGTGGATTCCATCAACTAAAAATAATAATACAACAATAGAAAATAAAATCACTACAATTGATTATAAAGAAAAGTTAAAAGAAGCACCGTCTAAAAGTTTCAATAATAATGAAATTAATAAAGTTAAAAATGAGCTTGCTTCAATTAAATTTGCTGTAGAAAACAACTCTAAAAAAATGTCTGATTCAAAAAATTCTATATTAAATCTAAAAAACCAATCTGTTGCAGAAATTGCTAATGAACTGGCTGCTTCAAAATTAAAAAATGATCCTTTGCAAGAAAGTAAACGAAAAGAAAAAAATAATGTAACTAAAACTAAAAAAATTAAAATTTATCCTTTAGTTTTAGTTACATTATTTTTTTCTTTAGGAGTATCTGTTTTTTTTAGATCTGCCATTCTTGGTTATAGTTATAAATACTTGCCGTCACATACTAAAGAATATAATCAAAAAATTAATGATTTTTTTCAATTTATTAAATTACCAATTATGGCTGAATTAAATCATATTAAAATAGTAGACTTCAGTGCAACTTTTCAAAAAAATACTGTCAAATTTATAGGTATCCTAAAAAATAATTCGTCTAGGCCAATTTTAGTACCAAAGATTAAAGTTATAGCAGTTACTGAAGATGGAAAAATTTTGATTGAAAAAATTATACCATTGATAGCTAAAGTATTATTGCCATTTTCTCAAATTGAATTTAATGATGTTATAAAAACAAAATTTAAACAGGAAAATATAAGAGTAAGAGTAACTCTTTTAAAACAAGTATTTTAATTTTAAAAATATTTTAACAAAATTTCTTTTTTAATTAATTTTTCAATACTTTCAGTTTTTTTAATTAAATATTCTTTATTATTATATATTATAATTTCATTAGCGTCAGCTCGGGCATTATAATTGGAACTCATTACTGAAGCGTATGCTCCAACAGTCCTTATTGCTAAAAAATCATTATTATCAACACTTTGAATTTTTCTATCTAAAGCTATAAAATCTCCAGTTTCACAAATAGGGCCTACAATATCAGCTGTGATTTTATGATTATGATTAATATTAACAGGTTCTACTTCATGAAAAGCTTCATATAAGGTTGGCCGAATTAAATTATTCATTGCGGCATCAACTATAATAAATTTTTTATCATTGTTTTTCTTATTTCTTATTACTTTTGTTACAAGAATACCTGCCTCAGCAATTAAACTTCTTCCAGGTTCAAAACTAAGATTATAGTCAGAGTTTAAAAATAAATCAGTGACAATTTTTCTGTATTTTGAAAAATCAGGAGGGATATTATTTTGATAATTGATCCCAATGCCGCCTCCAAGGTCTAAGCTTGGTACTTGAAAGTTATTTTTTTTTAATTCATCAGCCAAAGACTTAAGACTAGAATATGCTGTAAAAAAATAATCAAAATCAAAAATTTGTGACCCAATGTGAACGGCTAATCCAACGGGATTAATGTAATCTAAATCATGAAGTCTTTGGTATATTGTCTTTACATTTTCAAAGTTAATGCCAAACTTTGTACTCTTTTCTCCTGTAGATATTTTTTTATGTGTATTAGGAGAAATGTCAACGTTTATTCTAAGACATATGTTAGCTGTAATTTTAAGTTTAGAGGCTATTCTTTGAATATCATTAAGTTCTTCTTCAGATTCAATATTAAATTGTAAAATATTATTTTTAAGAGCTAATTCAATTTCGGTATTTTCTTTTCCTACTCCTGAAAATATTATTTTTTTTGGAGAAACACCCGCCGCAATACATTTTTTAAATTCTCCAATGGAAACTATGTCTGCCCCACATCCTAATTTTGCGAAATAACTAATTATACTTATTGAATCATTTGCTTTAACAGCGTAATGTATATTCCCTTTTACAGGACTAACTGCATCTAAAAATGCTTCATATCTTTGTTTCATTAAGCCGGTATCGTATATAAATAATGGAGTGCCGTATTTTTTAGCTAAATCACTAATTTTTAAGTCTTGCACGCAGAGTGTTTGATTATGATCTCTATAGAAACCTGGTAAATTCATTTTATTAACTTAATTCATTTTAATAATTTGAGATGGCTTTATAGGATCAGATTTTCTCCCGCAACCTGAAAATGATATAGATATCAATAATACAGAAATAATGATTATAACTTTACTCATAATTTATTAATTTAATCCTTTAAAAATCTTTTTTTTGCTTCTTTAACAGCGTTCATTACGTTTGTAGGTGCTGTACCTCCATATGAAACTCTACTTGCAACAGAATTTTTAATTTTTAAAACTGCTAATCCACTTTTATCTATTGTTGGTATAATATCTTGCATTTCTTTTAAAGATAGATCTTCAAGATTACAATCTTTTTTCTCCGCTAATAAAACAATTTCACCTGTAATTCTATGAGCATCTCTAAAAGGAATTTTTAATTTAGTCACTAAATAGTCAGCTAAATCTGTCGCTGTAGGAAAACCTTTTTGAAGAGCAGACAGCATATTTTTAGGAATGGGCTCTAAACCATTAATCATTCCTTCCATATTTATAACACATAATTTTATTGAGTTTACTGTATCAAAAATAGGCTCTTTATCTTCTTGCATATCTTTTCCATAAGTCATCGGAAGACCTTTTAAAACTGTCATTAAGTTTATTAAATTACCAAAAATTCTTCCTGGTTTAGCTCTTATCAATTCTGCTGCATCAGGGTTCCTTTTTTGAGGCATAATACTTGATCCAGTAGTATAGTTTTCAGGTAATTTAATAAAATTAAATCTATCTGATGACCAGATAACTAATTCTTCAGCTAATCTAGATAGATGTATTGCTATTAAAGAAGCTGATGAAATAAATTCTACTGCAAAATCTCTATCAGAAACTGCATCCATAGAGTTTGCAGTAGGTCTATCAAAATCAAGTTTATCAGCTACAAAGTGACGATCAATAGGATAACTTGTGCCAGCTAATGCGGCAGAACCAAGAGGAAGTTCATTTAACCTTTTTCTACAATCTACTAATCTACTTCTGTCTCTACCTAGCATTTCTACATAAGCAAGAAGATGATGCCCAAATGTAACTGGTTGAGCAACTTGTAGGTGAGTGTACCCAGGCATTAATAAATTATAATGAAGTTCTGCTTTATAGATAAGGGCACTTTGTAGTGATTTGATATCAATTTCAATTTCATCTATTCTTTTTCTCAACCATAATTTTATATCTGTTGCAACTTGATCATTTCTTGATCGTGCTGTATGAAGTTTTTTCCCTGGCTCTCCAATTATATCAACTAATCTTGTCTCGATATTCATATGAATATCTTCTAATTTTATAGAAAAAACGAATTTATTATCTGTTATTTCCTTTTTAATTTGATTAAGACCATTTTTAATTAAAGTGTAATCTTTTTTAGTAATAATTTTTTGGTTAGATAACATTTCTGCATGAACAATTGAACATTCAATATCTTCAATATAAAGTTTTTTATCAAATTGAATTGATGCATTAAACTCTTCCATTAATTCATTTGAGGATGAAGAAAATCGTCCTCCCCAGATTTTACTATTATTTATTTTATCAATGTTTTTTTTTGTCATGTATATATCTGTTTTCATTAAAATTTTTAAGTGTTTAAGTACTATAATAGTTTATAGTATTTCTTTAAAAGAAATTAGTATTTATTTTAAAGAAAGGCAAACAATGAAGATATTTGGAATTCGTCAAAAAAAAATATTTATATTTATATTTATTTTGATTATCAGCGGTAATGCTTTAGCTAATGATGTGTTAAAAAAAACAGATCTAAATTCAAAGTTTCCAATTATCAAAATAATTAATAATCAAGGTAACCCTTTTACTTTAAAATTTGATAATTTTTCAAAAAACAATGGGTACGTAATAAATTTTTGGGCAACATGGTGTGTGCCTTGTAAAAAAGAATTACCTGATCTTAATTTGCTACACTTAAAGCTTATAGAGCATAAAATTGATGTTATTACAGTTTCAATTGATAATAAAAGAATAGAAGAACAGCTAGTTTTTTTGTCTGACAATGGAGCTTCAGATTTAGTAAGTGTTTTTGATAAAAAAATGGCCTTATATAAGGCGTTGAATTTAAGAGGTATTCCAACAACTCTTTTAGTAGACAGAAATGGTTACATAGTATCAAAACACGAGGGAATTTTAGAATGGGGAAAGCCAAGAGTTATTAGTAATATTTTGAATTTATTTAATTAACTTTTCTAATTCTGGAACCGCTTTAAATAAATCATCTGCAAGCCCGTAATCAGATACTGTAAAAATTGGAGCGTCCTCATCTTTATTGATTGCCACAATTACTTTACTATCTTTCATTCCTGCTAAATGTTGAATGGCTCCTGAAATTCCTGCTGCTATGTAAAGATCTGGTGCCACTACTTTTCCTGTTTGACCAACTTGCCAGTCATTGGGAACATATCCCGCATCAACGGCAGCTCTACTCGCACCCATAGCCGCACCTAGTTTGTCGGCAAGTTTTTCAAGAATTTGAAAGTTTTCACTTGAACCAAGGCCTCTTCCACCAGAAACCACAATATCTGCAGCTGTTAATTCTGGGCGTTCATTTTTTGACAGCTCTGAGCTAATATATTTAGTTAAATTAGTTATTTCAGAAGATAAAATTTCTATTTTTGCAGCTTCTTTTTCACCAAACGTTGCTTTTTCAAAAGCTGTTGTTCTAACAGTTATAACTTTACATGTATCACTACTTCTAACAGTTGCAATAGCATTTCCTGCATATATAGGCCTTTTAAAAGTATTATGATCAATTATTTCTATGACATCTGGGATTATCATGACATCTAAGAGAGCAGCTAAACGAGGTGCAGTATTTTTCCCATTAGCGGTGTTTGCAAAGAATATATGAGTATAATCTTTAGATACGGATTGAATAAGAGTAGAAATATTTTCTGCTAAAGGGTTTTCGTAAACTTTATTATTACAAAATAATACTTTATTTAAACCTTCAATTTTATTTCCACTATCAATAACATCTTGGCAATCATTTCCTATTACAAAAAGGTCAACTGTACCAATTTGTTTTGCTGCATTTACAGCATTTAAAGTTGCAGGTAATATTTCATCATTATTATGTTCTGCAATTACTAAAACATTCATGTTTAATATCCTTTATAATTTTATATAACTTTTGCTTCATTTTGTAATTTATCAAACAGTTCTTCTACTGTTTTAACCATTATACCAGCTTCTCTTTTTGAAGGCTCTTCAACTTTTAAGATTTCTAGTTTTTGTGTAATATCTATTTTGAGGTCATTTACTTTAATTTCATTAATTGGTTTTTTCTTTGCTTTCATAATATTAGGCAGACTAGCATATCTTGGCTCATTTAATCTTAAGTCAGTAGTTATAATAGCTGGCAAAGTAATTTCTATGTTTTCAGTTCCACCGTCAACTTCACGGCTTACCTTTGCTGTTTTATCAGTAATTTCAACTTTACTTGCAAAAGTGGCTTGTGGCCAATTTAATAGAGCTGAGATCATTTGGCCGGTAGCATTCATGTCATCGTCAATAGCTTGTTTGCCTAATATCATTAAATCAATATTTTCTTTTTTAGCTATAGAGGCAATTATTTTAGCAACCGTTAACGGTTCTAAAGTATCATTAACTTCAACAAATATCCCTGAATCAGCTCCCATTGCAAGAGCATTTCTAATTGTCTCTTGAACTTGAGTAACGCCTATTGAAATAGCTATTACTTCTGATGCAATTCCTTTTTCTTTAAGCCTTAATGCTTCTTCTACTGCAATTTCATCAAAAGGATTCATAGACATTTTAACATTATCTAATTCTATGCCAGATTCATCGTTTTTAACTCTAACTTTAACATTATAATCGACAACTCTTTTAACAGGAACAAGAATTTTCAAGTTAAACTCCTTTAATATAACTTTTGTATTTTAAATTACTTTTGATTTAAACCAGGTATCCATAAAACATCATTTTTTCCGTTTTCATTCATAACGCGACATAAAACAAAGAGCAAGTCTGATAATCGATTTAAATAAATTAAAGATTGATTATTAATCATCTCATTATTAGCTAATGATGAAACTATTCTCTCTGCTCTTCTTGCAATTGTTCTAGCTAAATGCAACCAAGCGGAAGCTTCAGAGCCACCTGGTAAAATAAAAGAATTTAGTGGATTTATATTATTATTGTATTCATCAATTTTTTTTTCAAGAAGTGTAATTTGGTTTTCTTTAATTCTAAGAGGAGGGTATTTAGGTTTTTTTTCAGATATTGGAGTAGACAAATCAGCTCCTAAATCAAATAAATCATTTTGAATATCTCTAATTAATTTTTGTATCCCTTCATTATGATTACTTTTTTCTATATAAAAATATACTAAACCTAAAGTTGAGTTTAATTCGTCTACTGTTCCATATGCCTCAGGCCTTAAAGAGTGTTTTGAAACTCTACTACCATCAGTCAAGCCTGTTGTTCCATCATCTCCGGTTCGTGTGTATATTTTATTAATTTTAACCATTTGTATACCTTTTGTACAATAATAGACAAACGAAAATAAGAATTGCTATTGCTTGAAAAACAATGCGGTATCTCATTATCAAATTGCTTTTAGATTTATTATATTCTCCACCTCTTACCATAGTTATTAGGCCCCAAGCAAGAATGGCTACTACTACAAATAAAGAGATGAATAACGTAACATTATACCAATCCATTACTACATACTTTCCAGAATATTGATAAAAGGATCTTTTTTATTAAGAAATGCAGCTTTAAGAGTATTGTGCATTAAACACGCAATTGTCATAGGACCTACGCCACCAGGAACAGGAGTTATTTTATCAACAATATCAAACACTTTATTATAATTAACATCGCCAACTAACTTTGATTTATTATTTTTTATAGAAAGATCGTTTTGTTCTATTCTATTAATTCCAACATCAATGATAATTGCATTTTTTTTGATATAATCTTCATTTATCATTTCAGGCTTACCTATAGCAGCAATTAATATGTCTGCTTTTTTACAAGTTTCAATAAGATTTATTGTTTTTGAATGAGCTATAGTTACTGTACAGTTTGATGATAATAATAAAGATGCCATAGGTTTGCCAACAATATTTGATCTTCCTATGATGACAGCATTTTTACCTGTTAAATCGGGTATTTCTTTTTTTAACATATAAAAACAACCAAGGGGTGTGCATGGTATGAAACTAGGACTGCCCATAAAGAGATTGCCATAGTTAGTTGGATGAAATCCATCAACATCTTTTTCTGGATTAATAGTTTGTATTACTAATTTTTCTGATATGTGTTTCGGAAGAGGGAGCTGAACCAAAATTCCATGAACATCAGGGTTATTATTTAATTCAATAATTTTATCCAAAAGTATATTTTCATATACTTCGTTAGAAAAAGTTATTTTCAGAGAATTTATGTTGTTTTTATTAGCGGTTATTATTTTATTTTTTACATAAACTTCACTTGCGGGATCGTTGCCTATTAAAACAACAGCTAAAGTAGGCTTTTTGCTATACTTTTTAATATAATCAACACTTAATGGGTAAATTTTCTTGAGAAGATTGTCTGCATGAATTTTTCCGTTTATAATTTTATCATTAGTTTCCATAAATTATTTTTATAACCCTAATCTAAAGTCATTCAATAAATTTTTTAAAAAGCTTAACAAAAGAATGACAATAACAGGTGATAAATCCATGCTACCAATCATTGGAATATATCGCCTAATTTTACCTAACACAGGTTCATGAATACTTAAAAGTGCGCGAAAAATAGTGCTTATCAGTTTGTTGTTGCTATTAATCAATTGAAATTGGATTAACAGTCCCATAATTACATATGCAAATAATGTGTATAAATAGAGAGATATAATTTCATTTATCAATATTAATAGAGCATTCATTTTTTCTAATTTTCTTAATTTTTAATTAATTCTTTTGTTTTAAATAGTGTTTAAAAATAATTTTACTATAGTTAAATTCAAATGTTTGTCTATTATATATTCTTATATCTAGAATACAAAATTTAACAGGTTTTTTATAATGAAAAATATTAAAAGTAAAAGAAATTCCTATAAATTATTCTTTAATTTTTTTTTTCTAATATTTATTTATTGCAACCCTATCTTTGCTTTAGAAAATGAATCTCAATCTATAGAAAATAATATAAAAATTAATGATAATTGGAAAATTATATTAAATAAGGCTTCAGGCAAAACTATTTTTTTTCATGCATGGGGTGGAGGAAAAAATATTAATTCTTATATAAAATGGGCTTCTAAAGAGGTAATGCAGAGATATAACATTAAAGTTAATCATGTAAAAATTTCTGATACATCTAATGTTGTTGCTCGAATATTATCAGAGAAAACAGCAGGGAAACATAAAAATGGTGCTGTCGATTTAATTTGGATTAACGGTGAAAATTTTTCTTTTATGCAAAAACATAAACTACTTTTTAAAGATAATTGGATAATGAATTTACCCGAGACAAATAACATGGATTTTATAAGTAATCCTAGCTTACTTAACGACTTTGGAATACCAACAAATGGAATGGAGATGCCATGGGGTGTATCTCAATTAAACTTTTATTATGATAGTAAATATTTAAAATATCCTCCTAAATCGGCGATAGAACTGAAAAAATATATCATTAATAATAAAGGTAGATTTACATTTCCACAACCGCCAGATTTTGTAGGCACAAGTTTCTTAAAACAAGTTTTAATTGAATTAATTGAAGATAAATCTGTTTTAAAATCAACTTATGTTAAAGACAGGCACGAAGATTTATTAACTCCTTTATGGACGTGGTTAAATGATGTAACCCCATTTCTTTGGAGAAAGGGAATAAATTATCCAACAAATTATATGTCATTAACACAATTGGTTGCTGATAGAGAAATTGATATTGGAATGGCATTTAATATTGCACATGCATCCAATGCTATTTCAGAGGGAAGATTACCTAAAACTATTCGAGGGTACATTCACAAAAAAGGTACTTTAGCCAATGTACATTTTTTATCAATACCTTACAATTCTTCTAAAAAAGCCGCTTCACAGGTTTTTATAAACTTTTTAATTTCTCCTGAAGCACAAATAAAAAAACAAAACAAAGATATTTGGGGAGACCCAAGTGTGTTATCCATGAATAAAATGCTTCCAGAGTGGAAAAATAAATTTAAAAACCTTTCTAAAGGAATAGCAACATTGAGCAATGAAGAATTACAACTTAAACTTGAAGAGCCCCATCCTTCTTGGGTAAAAGTGATTGAAAGTAAATGGATAGAAAAGTTTGGCTCAAGTAAGTAATTATTGAATGAAAACAAAATATTATAATAGATTGTTAAAGTTTATTTTATTTTTATTTACTTTAATTATATTGTCTCCAACTTTTATTGGTTTTTTAGGAGTTCTTTTTCCAGCTTTTGGATATTTTCCTGCTCTAGGAGGCAATTATTTTTCGTTGAACTTCTTTAATGATTTATTTTTAATTCCAGGAATAAAAAAATCATTACTGTTATCTCTTTTTATAGGCTTTTTTTCAACTCTTTTAGCCTTATTTTTTTCTCAGTTAATTCTTTTATATATTTTTAATACCAAAATTTTTTATTACCTTAAAATTATAATATCACCTCTTGTAGCTTTGCCTCATATTACAATGGCCGTAGGCTTGCTTTTTCTGCTTTCACCAAGTGGCTTTATTGTTAGAGCATTATCTCCATGGTTAACCGGTTATGATAGGCCTCCTGACTTTTATCTTATTCCTGATGAATTTGGATTAAGTTTGATTTTAGGTTTAGTGCTGAAAGAAATCCCATTTTTTTTATTAACTTCGATTGCAGCACTAGAGCAGTTTCCAGCAAAAAAGCTATTTAACGTTGGAAAATCTTTGCAACATTCTAATTTTTCAACATGGTGTCTAATAATTTTTCCTAATTTATATAATAAAATTAGATTAGTTATATTTATTGTTATGGCGTTTACTTCTTCGGTTATAGATATGGCTTTAGTGTTATCTCCATCAACTCCATCAACATTATCCATCAGGATTTTACAATTTTATCAATCAACAGAAACCAATTCTATTTTTATTGCGTCTAATTTAGCTTTAGTTCAAGTAATAATTATAATTATTCTTATGCTAACTTGGAAATTAATAGAAATGATTATAAAACATAATTATTTTTTCTTATTTTCAATAAAATTTTTGCCCCGTAAAAAATATTTTTTAGAAAAATATTTTTTTAGTTTAGGTCTATTTTTAATATTCTTGTCAATATTAGGTATAATCAACTCTTTCTTTTGGGGAATAGGTAATAATTGGTATTTTCCAAATGTGTATCCTGAAACATATACTTTAGATCATATCATAAGTTTTTTTAATGAAAATAAAGTTATAATATTAAACTCTTTGTCTATAGCTTTGATTGTTTCTATTTTATCAATTTTTATTATCATAATCTGGATAGAATCTTGTGATTATTTAAGTATTAATAAACCTTATTTAGAGTTTCTAATATTCATCCCATTATTTATTCCTCAGATTTCATTATTAATAGGCCTTCAAACTTTTTTAATTAAAGTAGGGTTCCAAAATTATTTTTTTTCATTGATTTTTATAGAAATTCTATATGTTATTCCATATTGTTTGATATTATTAGGGCCAGCATTAAGGGGAATAAATAAAGATTTTTTATCTATAGGAGCAAGTTTAGGTAAGACAAGAATTCAAAGATTATTCCTAATAAAAATACCTTTGATTGTATCCACATTGTTAACTTCTTTTGCCATTGGCATCATTATTTCTTTATCATTATACACACCTGTTTATTTTATTGGGGCAGGGAGAATAACAACTCTAACAGTTGAAACTTTAAATTTAGCAACAAGTGGTTTAAGACAGGATCTTGGTGTAGCAACAATTTTTCAGATAATCATTCCTATTTTTATACTTTTAATAGTAGCTTATCTTAATAAGAAATTTACTAAATGGGTTTTTTAAAATTATTTACATTGCTTGAAAAGCTAACTTAAATCTTTTATAGAACGATCATATAACTTTTTAGGAGAATATTTTGTCAAACAGATCAGCCTTCAAGGGTAAAAAAATTGCTATCATGGTCGCAAGTGGTTTTAATGAAGAACAATTTTTAATTATCCAAAAAACATTGTTAGCAGCTGAAGCCTCTTATGTAATTATCTCAAGAGATATAGGCACTACAAATGGTTGGGCTTCTAATCAGTGGGGGTTATCTTATCCAGTTGATAAATCTCTCTCCGAAACTCTAGCAATTGATTATGATGCTTTGATTGTTCCTGGAGGGTCCAATCAAATTGACACATTAAGTAATGATCTTCATGCCAGAAGAATTTTAAGAGCATTTTTGAGAGAGCATGAGCCAGTTGCTTTGGCTGGAATTTCAACAATGTTGTTAACTACTATTGATGCTGCAAAAGATAGAAAGATAGCGGCATCAGATGCTGATAGCGCATTATTAATAGCAGCAGGCGCTGAAATAATTGATAAACCTACAGTCAGAGATAAAAACTTGATAACTGCAACTAGTGGTGATGCAGGTATTTCTGAGCTTTTAGATATGTTAGCCCAAGCAATTGAAGAAACTAAAAATAATTAGAGACTTATTTTGATAAAAAAAAAATCTATTAATAGAATCAGTCCTTGCATTGGAATATGTGTTTTGGATATTGATACTGACTTTTGTATTGGTTGCTTGAGATCTAGTAAAGAAATTGCTATTTGGTCTCAAATCGATGATAAAAAAGCAAGACATATTATGAAAGAGATAAAAAATAGAAATATTAATAAAAATTTATCAAGTTAAAAATCATAGGAATTTAAAATGCATAAATATAGAACTCACAAGTGTAACCAACTTAGATATGAAGACGTTAAAGAAATTGTTAGATTATCAGGCTGGGTTCATAGGAAACGAGATCATGGACAACTAATATTTATAGATTTAAGAGATCATTATGGCCTCACTCAAGTTGTTGTAGATTCTTCAAATACATATTTCTCAATTGTTGAAAACATTTCTCTCGAAAGTGTAATAACTATTACTGGAACGGTTGTTAAAAGATCAGATGAAACAATTAATAAAAATTTGCCAACGGGAGAAATTGAAGTAAATTTATCTGAATTAGATATAATCTCAAAAGCAGAAAATTTGCCGTTACAAGTTAATTCTGAAGAAGATTATGGCGAAGAAACCAGAATGAAGTTTAGATATCTTGATTTAAGAAGAAATAGACCGCATTCAAACATAGTTTTAAGATCAAACGTAATACAGACTATTAGAAATAAAATGGTAGATTTAGGTTTTATTGAATTTCAAACACCTATTTTAACAGCCTCAAGTCCTGAAGGAGCAAGAGATTTTTTAGTTCCATCAAGATTAAATAAAGGAAAATTTTATGCTTTACCACAAGCACCTCAACAATTTAAACAGCTTATTATGGTTTCTGGTTTCGATAAATATTTCCAGATAGCTCCTTGTTTTAGAGATGAAGATAGTCGAGCCGACAGATCTCCAGGTGAATTTTATCAATTAGATCTAGAGATGTCATACGTTCAACAAGAAGATGTTTTTGAAGTAGTTGAACCGGTTATTAGAGAAGTTTTCGAAACATTCTCCTCAAAAAAAATAGATAAAATCTTTCCTACAATCACCTATGCAGAGTCAATGTTAAAATATGGTAATGATAAACCTGATCTAAGGTTTAAATTAGAAATTAAAGATGTCACTGAAATTTTTAAAGATTCAGGGTTTAGTATATTTGCTAATTCTATTGAGAAAGGTTCATTGGTTAGAGCTATTCCTGGTCCTGGATGTGGATCAAGATCTGTTGCTGACAGAATGAATAGCTGGGCTCAATCTGAAGGTGCCCCGGGAATGGGTTATATAATTTATAATGAAAATACTGCAAAAGGGCCTGTTGCTAATGCTTTAGGGATAGAAGAAGCTATGAGTATGAAAGAGTTATTTCATTTAAAAGATGGTGATGCCTTATTTTTTTCATGTTCAACTGAAATTGAAGCTGCGAATTTAGCTGGAAAGGCGCGAGTAAAGATTGCAACAGATCAAAAGTTAATTGAAGAAGATGTTTTTAAATTTTGCTGGATAGTTGATTATCCTATGTTTGAAAAAGATAATAATACAGGTAAAATTGAGTTTTCACATAACCCTTTTTCTATGCCTCAGGGTGGAATGGATGCTTTAGAAACAAAAGACCCTCTCGACATATTAGCTTTTCAATATGATTTAGTTTGCAATGGTATAGAGTTGTCTTCAGGAGCCATAAGAAACCATGTTCCAGAAATTATGTATAAAGCTTTTGAAATTGCTGGTCATAAACCTGAAGTTGTAGATAATAAATTTCCTGGATTAATCAGTGCATTTAAATTTGGAGCGCCTCCTCATGGAGGAATAGCTCCAGGTATAGATAGAATAGTAATGATGTTAGCTGATGAACCAAATATTCGTGAAGTAATTTTATTTCCTATGACAGGCAAGGCTGAAGACTTAATGATGAATGCTCCAAGTCACGTTAATGAATTGCAGCTTAAAGAGCTTGGAATTAAATTAGATAATAAAATTAAAATGAATTAGTTACTGTTTTAGTAAATAAATTCTATGTATACTGAATGTCAAAATTAAAAATAAAATAATGGCACCTGTTTGGTGAAGAACACCTAAATGTACGGGCACCATTTTTATTAAAGTAATAATGCCTAAAAAGAATTGAATGGATACTGTAATTCCCAGTAACAAGATAATTCTTTTCATTTTTATATCATTTTTATAGTTATAATTCTTAAAACCAAAAATTAATATATTAATCAAAGTAAATAGAGCTAGGTGTCTGTGATGAAATTGAGCAGATGCAGGGTTTTCAAAGGGATCTAGTAATTTATATTCACCATAATTTTCTGGAATAAAGCCATCTCCCATAAAAGGATACTCATTATATAGTAATCCTGCGTCCATTCCTGCAACAAAAGCTCCGGCAATAATTGTAATTGAGAGTATAGCTAAGATAAAAAAATTATAATTAAGTTTCATCTTTACTGAACCTTCTTGTAAATCAAGAAATGTCCAAGTTAAAAGAAATAATATTAAAAAAGCATTAGATAAATGTATGGCTAATCGGTATTGAGAAACAGTTGGATCATTAACTAATCCTGACTTTACCATCCACCAACCTATTAGACCTTGAATTCCACCAAGAAATAAAATAAAAATTGTTCTTTTCAATAGAAATTTAGGAAAAATTTTAACAGTTATAAAAAAGATAAAGGGGATAATAAATATAATTCCAATCAATCTTCCCCATAATCTATGAAAGTATTCCCAAAAGAAAATATTTTTAAAACTAGATAAATCCATTCCATTGTTTTTAAGAATATATTCTGGTGAAGTCATATATAGATTAAAAATTCTATTCCATTCAGCATCATTAAGTGGAGGAAGAAAACCCCATAAAGGTCTCCATTCTACCATTGACAGTCCTGATTCTGTTAATCTTGTTATTCCTCCTATACTAATCATAAGTCCTACCATAATTATCAAAGTAATAAGCCAATAGGAAATATATCGTGATGACAGAAAATCAGCATTGTCAAAATTAATACTGTGTTTGTTTAATTTTTTATTCATAGCTAATAAATGATATATAATTTTAAAAAAACAATCTTTTTAATATTTTTTTTATTTAATCTTGAAAGATGATATTTTTTTCTTATTTAAGACACATCAGTAATATTATTGTTATTGTTATTAAATTAACTTAATTAATTAGGGAGATACGGCATGAAGTTTAGGCCACTTCACGATCGAGTTGTTGTAGAACGTCTCGAAGCAGAAGAAAAAACTGCAAGTGGAATTATTATTCCAGATTCAGCGCAAGAAAAGCCAATGCAAGGAAAGATTGTTGCTGCAGGTTCAGGAGCGCGTGACGAAACAGGTAAAATTCAGCCTTTGGACGTAAAAGAGGGTGATGTTGTTCTGTTTGGAAAATGGTCCGGTACAGAAGTTAAGCTTGATGGAAAAGATCTGTTGATCATGAAAGAAAGCGATATTATGGGAATTATGGGTTAATTTAATCCATTAAATGAATAATTGAATTATAATTTGAAAGGACGAAAAAATGGCTGCTAAAGAAGTCAAATTTGGTGCAGATGCTCGAGCAAGAATGTTGGAAGGAATTGACATTTTAGCTGAGGCTGTAAAAGTTACTTTAGGACCAAAAGGTCGAAATGTTGTTATTGATAAAGCGTTTGGATCTCCTAGAATAACTAAAGATGGTGTTACAGTTGCTAAGGAAATCGAACTTAAGGATAAGTTTCACAATATGGGTGCTCAAATGGTTAGAGAAGTTGCATCTAAAGCTAATGATGTAGCTGGTGATGGAACTACTACTGCGACTGTCTTAGCTCAGGCTATTGTTAGAGAAGGCTCAAAAGCAGTTGCTGCTGGTTTAAATCCAATGGATTTAAAAAGAGGTATTGATTTAGCTGTAGAAGCTGTGGTTGCTGATTTGGAATCACGTACAAGTAAAATATCTACTAATGCAGAAGTCGCTCAAGTAGGAACACTATCTGCTAATGGTGAAAAAGACATTGGTGATATGATTGCAAAAGCTATGGATAAAGTAGGTAACGAAGGCGTTATTACTGTTGAAGAAGCTAAAACTCTTGCAACTGAATTAGAAGTTGTTGAAGGTATGCAGTTTGATAGAGGTTATTTATCTCCATATTTCATTACTGATGCAGAAAAAATGAAAGTTGTTATGGACGACCCTTATATTCTATTATTTGAGAAAAAGTTAGCAAATCTTCAAGAAATGCTTCCTGTTCTTGAAAAGGTAGTTCAGTCTGGTAAACCTCTTTTAATAATTGCTGAAGATGTTGAAGGTGAAGCTTTAGCAACACTAGTTGTTAATAAATTAAGAGGTGGTTTAAAAATTGCTGCAGTTAAGGCTCCTGGTTTTGGTGATAGAAGAAAAGCTATGCTAGAAGATATTGCAATTTTGACTAAAGGCGATTTAATATCAGAAGACTTAGGTATCAAATTAGATAACGTAACTCTTGAGATGTTAGGAACCGCTAAGCGTGTTGAAATAACAAAGGAAGATACCACTATTATTGATGGTGCTGGTTCAAAAGATGACATCGCGGCTAGATGTAATCAAATCAGAGCTCAGGTAGAAGAAACAACATCTGATTACGATAAAGAAAAACTTCAAGAGCGTCTTGCTAAATTAGCAGGCGGTGTAGCTGTAATAAAAGTTGGTGGAGCTACAGAGATTGAAGTTAAAGAACGTAAAGATCGCGTTGACGATGCTATGCACGCTACTAGAGCTGCCGTTGAAGAAGGTATAGTTCCTGGAGGTGGTGTAGTTTTTGTTAAGGCTATTCCTTGCTTAGACAAAGTTAAGTTTGATAACCCTGATCAAAAAATGGGTATTGATATAGTTAGAAGAGCTCTAAAGGCACCTGCAAAACAAATAGCAGATAACGCTGGACAAGATGGAGCAGTAATTGTTGGTAAACTTTTAGAATCAACAGATAATAACTATGGATTTAATGCTCAAACTAATAAATTTGAGGACTTAGTTAAAGCTGGAGTAATTGATCCTACTAAAGTTGTTAGATCAGCTCTGCAAAATGCAGCATCAGTTGCAGGACTTTTAATTACTACTGAAGCTATGGTTGCGGACAGACCTGAGCCGGCAAGCTCTGCTGGTGGCGGTGGTGGCGGAATGCCAGACATGGGCGGCATGGGCGGCATGGGCGGCATGGGCGGCATGCCAGGCATGATGTAACGCTATCTAAAAATATTAATTTAAAAAAACACCTCTTTACTTTTTTAGAGGTGTTTTTTTTTGCTAAAAAATGTAAAAAATGAAAATTTGTTGCGTCAGTTGACTATCTAAGTTAGCAATAATAAACATTTTATAAGAAGATGAAATCATGATTAGTATTGAAACTCAAGAACTAGCAGAAAAAGCTAATTCTTGGCCATTTGTTGAAGCTAGGAATTTAAGAGATAGATTAATTAAATTTAATTCTTTAGCAGGATTACCAAATGAACAACCAGTATTATTTGAAACTGGTTATGGTCCATCAGGACTTCCTCACATTGGAACATTTGGAGAGGTTGCTAGAACTCGAATGGTACAATATGCATTTCAAGTTCTAACCGGAAGAGAAACAAAATTAATATGTTTTTCTGATGATATGGATGGTTTTCGTAAAGTTCCTGAAAATGTTCCAAATCAAGAAATATTAAAAAATTATCTCGAACAACCTTTAACTAAAGTTCCAGACCCTTTTAATCAATATGATAGTTTTGGAAATTATAATAACGCTAAGCTCAAAGAATTTCTTGATAAATTTGGGTTTAAATATGAATTTATCTCTGCCACTGATTATTATAAAGCAGGTAAATTTGATGATGCATTGAAGCAGATTTTAAAAAATTATGAAAAAATAAAAAGTATAATAATGCCTACTTTAGGAAAAGAAAGGCAAGAAACATATAGTCCTTTTTTACCAATTTGTCCTATTACGGAAAAGGTTTTGCAAGTAAATATAACATCTATTAATATTGAAGATTCAACTATTAGTTATATTGATCAGATTTCACAAGATTTAAAGACGGTTTCAATCCTTGGAGGCTCATGTAAGTTACAATGGAAATGCGACTGGGCTATGCGATGGTTGGCCTTAGGTGTCGACTATGAAATGGCAGGTAAAGATTTGTCTGAAAGCGTTATACTTTCTAGTAAAATCCTTAAAGTGCTTGGTAGAAATCCGCCTTCGGGATTTTCTTACGAACTTTTTCTCGATAGTAATGGAGAAAAAATATCTAAATCTAAAGGAAATGGATTATCGATTGAAGAATGGTTGAGATATGGAACTCCTGAATCTTTAAGTTTATTTATGTTTAATAATCCTAAAAGAGCTAAAAAACTATATTTTGATATAATTCCAAAAACAACAGATGAGTATTTTTCTCATCTTAAAAAATTTTATGAACAAACAATTGATCAATATATAGAAAATCCTGTTTGGCATCTTCATCAAGGAAATCCTCCAAAGATAGAATTTCCTGTAACTTATACTTTATTATTAAATTTAGCTTCTGTCTGTCACGCAGAGGATAATGATATAATATGGGGTTATATATCAAGATATGAACCGAATTTAAAAAAAGATAAAGAGTTAGACGCGTTGATATCTTTGGCAGTAAATTATTATAATGAAAAAATTGCACCTACAAAAAAATATAGATTGCCTTCTGAACTTGAAAAGAGAGGTATATTGCAATTAATTGAAGCTTTATCCAAATTAGATGACACTGTTTCATCAGATGAAATCCAATCAATCGTATTTTCTATAGGTAAAAATTTAGAATATGAAAATTTACGTGATTGGTTTAAAGGTCTATATGAAACAGTTTTAGGTCAATCGGATGGCCCCAGAATGGGCAGTTTTATAAAATTATATGGTATTTATTCAACTAAAGCTTTGTTAGAGCAAGTTTTAGAAGGTGCTTTAGTAAAAAGTTAGGTTTATTATGATTTGGAAGTTTATAACTTATTTTGTTCGTAAGCTAAATCCTGAAACAGCTCATAAAATAAGTTTGTTATCTCTTAAAATAGGCTTTAGTCCAAAATTAAATCTTATTGTTTTACCAACAACTATAAAATCAATTAACTTTAGCAATCCATTGGGATTAGCTGCTGGTTTTGATAAAAATGCTGCCGTTATTAAAGGTGTGCATCATTTAAATTTTGGCTTTATGGAAGTTGGGACAATAACTCCACTTCCACAATATGGTAATCCTAAGCCTAGAGTATTTAGATTAAATGAAGATCAAGCAATCATTAATAGAAATGGTTTTAATAATATAGGAATGATTGAAGCAAGAAAAAATTTAGTTGAATATAGAAAAAAAAATCCAGTTGGAGGAAAATTTATTGTAGGTATTAATATTGGACCTAATAAAAATAGTAGCGATAGAGTGAATGACTATAAATTATTATCACAAGAGCTATCTCAATTTGCAGACTATATTTCAATAAATATATCATCTCCAAATACACCAAACTTAAGAGATTTTCATGAAGCTAAACAGTTAAAAAAAGTAATTGATGCTGTAAAAAATGGTCTTGTAAACTCTAATAAAAATAATATTCAAGTTCCTATTTTTTTAAAAATTGCTCCAGATATTGATGATATTAGTCTAGATCAAATAATAAAAACTGCTCATTTGCAAAATCTTTCAGCGTTAATAATATCAAATACAACTATAGAAAGACACTCTAGCCTTCAATCAAAAAATATTTATGAAATAGGAGGTTTATCCGGCAAACCTTTATTTATGAAATCTACTAATTTATTATCTAAAGCAAATCAAATTATTAAAGCAAAGAATTATAGTCTTCAATTAGTAGCAGCTGGAGGAGTTTCTGATCATTATACAGCTTATGCAAAAATATTATCTGGAGCTAATCTGGTTCAACTTTATACTGCAATGACTTATAGTGGACCAATGATTGGAGATAATATTATTAATGGTATTATCAGTTTGATGAAGCGTGATAAAGTTTCAGACTTAAAAAATATAAGAGGCATTGCATCTGACGAAAATATTGCTATAAAAATGGCTAAGAATGGAATTCAATCAGTATAAAATTTAATGTTAATATTAGTGATTATTTCATTTTACTTGACCTTTATTCATGCATAATTTATATAAACAATCTCAATTACTTAAAGGTTAAAAATAATGTCTAGAGTTTGTGAAATTT
Organism: alpha proteobacterium SCGC AAA536-G10; assembly: GCA_905182395.1. GTDB lineage: Bacteria > Pseudomonadota > Alphaproteobacteria > Puniceispirillales > Marisalimonadaceae > CAJJBL01. Next base: position 41,491 of record CAJJBL010000018.1, read on the forward strand.
CTGGTAAAAGTGTAATGAGTGGTAATAATGTTAGCCATGCAAAAAATAGAACTAGAAGAAAATTTTTACCTAATCTTCAAAACGTAAAGCTATATAGTAAAATTTTAGATGCCTTTATAAGCATGAGAATTTGCGTTCGTTCTTTAAAGACTGTCGAGAAAAACGGCGGCTTAGACAATTATTTAATGAAGTCAAGTAATAGAGTTTTGGCACCTGAAGCACAAGCAATTAAAAAAACAATGCTTAAAGCAGGAAAAAACTAATCTGAAAATATTTAGGTTTTTTCTTCATTAAAAAGATCAGCTAATTGTTCTATTAGTGCTCCTCCCAATTGTTCAGCATCTGTAAGTGTTACAGCTTTATTGTAGTATCTTGTAACATCATGACCAATACCAATAGCAACTAACTCAACAGGTGATTTATTTTCAATAAAAGAAATAACTTGTTTTAGATGCTGTTCTAAATAGTTGCCGCTATTAGAAGATAACGTTGTATCATCTACAGGAGCTCCATCGCTAATAACCATTAAGATTTTTCTATCCTCTAATCGCCCTAATAATCTTTCATGAGCCCATAATAAAGCTTCTCCATCAATATTTTCTTTTAAAATTCCTTCTCTAAGCATTAAACCAAGTGAGTTTTTTGCTCTCCTCCATGGGGCATCTGCAGCTTTATAAATAATATGTCTTAAATCGTTTAATCTTCCTGGATAAGCAGGTTTGCCATCATTAATCCATTGTTCTCTGGATTGACCACCTTTCCAGGCTTTAGTAGTAAACCCAAGTATCTCAACTTTAACTCCACATCTCTCTAGAGTTCTAGCCATTATATCTGCGCATATAGCCGCTATTGTGATTGGTCGACCTCGCATTGAACCAGAGTTATCTATTAATAAGGTAACTACCGTATCACGAAATTTCATATCTTTTTCTTGTTTGTAAGAAAGTGGAAATAAAGGTTGGGTAATAATGCGAGCTAGCTTTCCAGCATCTAACATTCCTTCTTCAAGATCAAAATTCCAAGATCTATTCTGTCTTGCTTGTAATTTTCTTTGAAGCTTATTTGCTAATCTTGCTATTGCGCCTTGTAATGTTTCTAATTGTTTATCTAAAGTGCTTCTAAGTCTATTTAACTCTTCTTCCTCACAAAGGTCTGTGGCATTAACAATTTCATCATATTTTGTAGAAAAAACTTGATAATGATAATTAGCTTTGTTTTTATCTGAATTATGACCTGTAAGTGGGTTAGATGCTACTTCCCCTTCTCCTTCCCCATCTTGATTTTCAGTTTCAGAGTCTTGGGTTTCTCCTTCTATTTCGCTTTGATCATCATTAGCATCACTTCCTCCATCTAGCCCCGCTTCTTGATCATCCTCAGATTCACCTTCAGCTGATGAGCTGCTATCTTCATTTTCATTTTCATCAGAATTATTATCTTCATTATTATCTTCATTATCTCCGTCATTATTAGTATCATTCTCTCCAATTTCTGCTTGTAAGGCAGCCAATAGCTCTCTTGTTTTTTTTCCAAAAATTTCTTGATCAGAAATATTTTCGGATAACTGATTTAATATATTACCAATTCTACTGTTGATCCAAGGACGCCATTTCTCTAAAGAAATAGATGTATTTTTAGGAGGCTTAGTGCCAGAAATTTTTTCTCTCATTACTAGATGTAAAGCATTAACTAAAGCTTCTTTATCATCACCTCCAGGAATGGGTAAAATTTTTTCTTTAAACTTATTGTCTAGTAAGCTTTTTAAATTATTTTTTAATCCGGTAAGATTTTTGCTTCCAACCGCCTCAATACGGGCTTCTTCAGCAATTTGAAATATTTGAGATGATAGATCAGAGTTAGGTGATAGCTTTGAATGTAAAACAGGATCATGATACCTGATTTTTAAAGCTATTTGATCAGACTCGCCTCTTATTTTAGATATAGTCTCTTGATCTAATTCTTTAATAATTTGAGGTAATCTTATTTCTTTAGAAGATAATTGGCTACTTGTGCCAGAGAATTTAATTTCTCTTTCATTAATTTTATCCCCTGAAATTGCTTTTAATGTGGCAGCAGTGGCAATTTGAAATTGAGTATATTTTGATTTTTCATTCATATTAATATTTGTTAATCATTATTTGCATTAACTGTAATAATTAAATCTCTTCCAAAACATCTTTGATAATATTCAGACACTATTGGTCTTTCCATTTCATCACACTTATTTAAGAATGTTAGTTTAAAGGCTAAATCTATATCTTCAATAATATTAGTATTTTCAGCCCAAGTAATTACTGTTCTTGGAGACATAACAGTTGAGAGATCCCCTGACATAAATCCATTCCTAGTTAATTCAGCAATAGCTACCATTGATTTTATTTTTTGTTTTCCTTCTTCATTATTAAAGTTTGGAACCTTCGAAATGACAATTTTTTCTTCAGCTTCTGAAGGTAAATAATTTAAAGTAGAAACAATGGACCATCTATCCATTTGGCCTTGATTAATTTGCTGTGTTCCATGATATAATCCAGTTGTATCACCTAATCCAACAGTATTAGCTGTAGCAAAAAGTCTAAAGTTTTGATGAGGAGTGATAACTCTGTTATTATCTAAAAGTGTTAACTTACCCGCAACTTCTAGTACTCTTTGGATTACAAACATAACATCAGCTCTTCCTGCATCATATTCATCGAATACAATTGCTACTGGGTTCTGTAATGCCCATGGAAGAACACCTTCTCTAAATTCGGTAATTTGTTTGCCATCCTTAAGAACAATAGCATCTTTACCAACTAGATCTAAACGGCTTATGTGGCTATCTAAGTTTACCCTAACGCATGGCCAATTTAATCTTGCAGCAACTTGCTCTATATGAGTGGACTTACCTGTACCATGATAGCCTTGTATCATAACTCTTCTGTTATATAAAAAGCCAGCGAGTATAGCTTTTGTAGTTACTTCATCAAATAAGTAAGAATTATCAATTTCTGGAACAAACTTAGTTTTCTCTTTAAAACCAAATATTTTCATATTCGTTTTAAAGCCAAATGTTTTTTTAGAGTCTAATTCTAGGGAAAGAGATTTAGGAAACGTATCACTTTCAAAATCCATTGTGTTAGTTAAACTAACTTCATTCATAATATTATCTCCAAATTTCATTGTTTTATTTATTTTTTTTTGATTCTGTAAATGATTTTATAATTATTTTATAGGCATTTGATATAATAACAAATTTATCTTTGTTAATTTCATTTTTAATATTTTGTTGAGCATCTGGATGCCACTTTTTAGCTAGTACTTTATATCTAGTTTTAACTTCTTTCAAGGTGCTATCTTGATTAATTCCAAGAACTTTAAACGATTCATCTAATTTCTTATTTTTAACCTGGTTTTTAACTTTATTTTTTTGTTGATCAAAAAAATCAAATGCCTTTTGAAAGTTTTGGTTTATAGGCATGGTTCCAAACTTCCAACTTGGTCTGTCCCAGGTAACTGCCTTTCTTATCTCAATTTCCAATTCTTCTGCGTTTAATCCTTCAAAATAATTCCATGATTTATTAAAATCTTTAACATGATCAATACAGAAATAAAAATATTCATTAAGCTTTTCTCTAGATTTAGGGGCAGGATATATTCCTATTTCATCACAACTTTGATTTTCACAAATTCTATCTATAATTTCTTTTTGTTTTTTATTTTTTAACATAATTAATCTTTAAATTTTTTTTAACTATAGAATTCTGATTTAGCACGTGCAACAGTGTATTTCATTTTTTTTAAATTAAATGGAGTTTCAATTATGAATAGAAAAGCAAGAATAGAAAGTCTGATTATAAATGAAATTAATCCAGAATTTTTTTCAATTAAAGATGTATCTGAAGAACATAGAGGTCATCGAAGCTTTAAAGATGGCGTAGAGAGTCATTTTGATATTACTGTAGTAACAGATAAGTTTTCTGATAAAAATAAGATTGAACGTCATAGGATAATTAACAAGCTCTTAAAAGAAGAGTTTTTATTAGATTTGCACTCGGTAACTTTAAAGGCTTATTCTTTAAAAGAGTATAATAAAGGTTAAGAATTTATTATAATTCAGTATTAATTCCAATTTCATTCCATAAACGTAATTGAGAAATATAATTACCTTTTTTTTGTAAAACTCTAAATCTAATTTCAAAAAATCTAAACTCTTGTCCAGGCTCAGGTATTGTTTTAGATTCATGTAATATTAATCCAGCTATAGTATTTGCATTTTCATCTGGTAAATTCCAACCTAAGGATCTATTTAAATCTCTTATTGTGACAGATCCATCCGTGATAAGAGAGCCATCTGGTTGGAGTTTAACTCCTTTGACATGAATATCTGTTTCATCGTCGATATCACCAACAATTTCTTCTAAAATATCTTCTAATGTAACAATTCCTCGAAAATCACCATATTCATCAACAACAACAGCAAAATGTTCTCTTCTTGCTCTAAATATTTCTAATTGATCAAATAGAAGTGTGGTTTCAGGAGCAAAATAAGGTTGAATCATTAACTCAGATAAATTTATTGTATCTAGATTTTTAAAGTTTCGTCTCCTAAGACTCCTAAATAATTCTTTTGCATGTAGAATTCCAATGATATTATCAGGGCTTCCTGAATATATAGGAAGTCTTGTAAAAGGACTTTCCCCTACAAGTTTAAATATTAATTCAGGTGGAGACTTCGAGTCAATCATGGTCACAGCGCCACGATGTGTCATCACAGCTTCAATAGTGACGGCGTCCATGTCAAGCATGCTTGACATCATTTTCCCTCTCTCTTTAGCTTTTATTTCATTGCCTGCATGTAATCTAATCATGCCCCTTAGTTCTTCAGTTTTGGCTTCTTCATCCTCAACTTTAGGTCCAGACACAAATTTAGCTAGTCTTTCTGTGATAATGGTAGCAGGAGTTAAAACAAAGATAATAATATTTATTATTGGAGCAACAGTTAATGCCAATTTATCTGCATGACTGAATGCATATGTCTTTGGAATGACTTCAGCAAAAATGACTAATATAACAGTCATTAAAATCGTTACAAAAATTAATCCAAAATCAGAAAAATAATTAATAGCAAAGCTAGTGGAGTATACTGAAGCAATTACGTTTACTAAATTATTACCAATAAGCAGTGAACTTATCATTTTTTCTTTTTTTATTAATATTTTTTCAATAATGACTGCTCTTTTACTACCCTGAAGAGCAAGTTCATGAATTCTTGCCTCAGAAACAGCGGTGAGAGCTGTTTCTGAACTAGAAAAAAATGCAGATAAAATAATTAATATTATAATAATTGAAATAAAAACGAAAGTTTCAGGCATCATATTTCTTCAGTTAAAAAGTTTTTTATAATTTCTGTGTTGACGTCTTTTTTAATAAAAGATTCTCCAATTTTATTATTTAAAATAAAAGTTAATTTATTATTTCTAGTTTTTTTATCATATTTAAATTTATCGAACATTTCATCGGATGAAAATAGTAAATTAGGTATATCTTTTATAGCAGTAGGAAGGCCAGATTTTTTAAACAGGGCTTTTACTCTTTCAACTTCAGATTCTAAGCAAAACCCTAATTTTTTAGAAAAGCTGAATGCCATGCAAATTCCTATTGCTACGGCTTCTCCATGAATTATTTTTTTGTCATAATTTCCAATTGATTCTATAGCATGCCCAAAAGTATGACCAAGATTTAATAGTGCTCTTTTGCCGATTTCTTTTTCATCGTCTTGTATAATATCAGACTTTATAGAGCATGATGTAATTATTACTTTGTTAAGACTTATGTCATTAAGATTTAAGATTTTTTCAAAATTATCTTCTAACCAAATAAAAAAACTTTTATCTTTAATTAGACCATATTTAATGACTTCTGCAAAACCAGCTCTTAATTCTCTTCTTGGAAGAGTTTTGAGAATTGAAGTGTCAGCTATTACGGCTAATGGTTGATGAAATGTTCCGATTAAGTTTTTACCTAAACTACCATTCACACCTGTTTTTCCTCCAACAGAACTATCTACTTGAGATAATAAAGTAGTAGGTATTTGTATAAAATCTATACCTCTTAATAAAATAGATGATGCAAAACCCGCTATATCTCCTACAACTCCTCCTCCAAAAGCTATTAAAAGAGTATCTCTATCAATATCAAAAGATAAAACACTTTCTAAAATATTAGTAAGTTGAGACATGGTTTTAGTTTTGTCTCCCCCTGAAATTGCCATCAGATTTACTGAGGCAGCCTCTTTTTTTATTGATTGAATAAATCGATCAAAATGACTGTTAGTACTTTTATTAATTGAAAAAAAATCATCATGAATAACAATCAACTTTTTATTGTTAATATATTTTTTTAATAGCTCTCCAGCCTGAATTAATAAATTATTACCAACAAAAATAGGATATGAAGATTTGTTAATTTTTTTATTTATATTAACATTTATAATTTCTGGATTCATTTTTAAAGTCTTTTTTTAATATTTTATTGTGCGCTTATTTCTATAATCTTATCTATTATTTGTTTTGTTGAAAGTGTATCTGTATCTAATTTATAATGAGCTAAAAGATAATGCTTTGTCCTCTTTTTTAAAATTTTATTTAAAGATGCTTTGATATCTCCCTGTATCATAGGTCTTTTTGAGGCATCTCCAACCCTTTTAATTAAAGTGCTAATAGAAGTGTTTAGCCATATTACTTTTGTGTATTTTAGTAATAAGCTTCTAGTATCTGGATTATCAAATCCACCTCCACCAATACTAATTATTGCTTTCTCATTCTTTTTTTTAGATTGTTCAATAGCATTCCATATCTGTTCTTTTTCAACTTTTCTAAAAAAAATCTCGCCATGAATTGTAAATATGTCTCTAATAGTTAAACTAAATTTTTTTTCAATTAATACATCACTATCATAAAAACTATAATCGAGCTCATGAGCAACTAAATTTCCAAATTTAGTTTTCCCTGTGCCCATCATTCCTATTAAGGTTATTAGATTATGTTCATTTTTTATTAGTTTATTGATATTTTTTAACATTTAAATCAACTAAATCAAATATTTTTATTTGTACATTATATTATTAAAAAAATTTTAATGTATAATTAAATATTAGAAATAATCAATATTAAATATTTTTAGACAAAAACTCGCCATAATTTAAAATTATAAGTTAATCGAATATATATAGGAAAAAAATGAAAAATTATAAGTTAATAGTAATATTTTTTATCATATTTGCTGGTGCATTAACATTTTTGATAACATCTATAGAAATGCCTGTTCCTAAAAAAGAGATAACTAAAACATTAGACATTAATCATGATTCAGTTAAATAAATTATTTATGCGTAATTTTTTTGTAAAAAACACTTTCAAATATTGTTTCTTAATTTTTTTAATTCTGCCAATAAATGTTTCTCTTTCGCAAGAAAAAGCTATTAAAAAAGATAAACTTTCATCTGTTAGTAAAAAACTTAATGTTTCAGTAAGTAACTTAGATACGCCTTCAATAGGATCTATAGGAGTTAGAACAAGAGTAAATGATGTTATGCAATTAGATGTCTGGCAAGACATGAGCGCATCAGAAATTATTCAACAATTAAATGATATACCTGACGTTGTTTCGAGTCATAATCTTCAATCTCTATTAATCGATTTATATTTGAGCACATCTAATCCACCTAAAGGGAGTACAGATGAAATCATTAAATTTGTAGAGACTAAGCTTATCAAAATACGTAATAGCGGTCAAAATGATAAATTATATCAAATTATTAAACAATTACCTCAAGGAAAAAGATGGGAAATATGGAGACGTTGGTTAACTGAATATGAATTTTTAACTCATCGGGATAAAGAAACATGTGAACGAGTGAAAACAGAGTTGGCAAATAAGAATGATTATTTCTGGCAAATGAGTCGAATATTCTGTCTCTCAATAGAAAATAAACTTAGTCAAGCTCAGCTTACATTGGATTTAATTAAGTCTAAAGGGTTTTCAAATTTAGCATTTGAAAATTTATTTAAAATTATAAATGGTGAGAAAATAAATTTTGTTTTTGATAATAATAATAATTTTAAAATGGAACCCATTCATATTATTATGATGGATACCCTTAAAATTCCTATAAAAGTGAATTTTATTGCTGACTTTGGTGTAGAGTATACTAGTGCTCTTTTGGATTTGATATACCTGTCTCCTAAAGCAAGATCCTTTCTGTTAGATAAACAAATAAATTACCAACAAGTTTCTTCAGAAACAATTATTGAGAACTATAAATCTGTAAGTAGTGGCTCTTTAGATATTCAGAAAAACTTTTCTTTATTTTTAGAGAGCCCTACAGGATATAATAGGGCTAATGTTTGGTTGTCAGTTGTGGCATTAAATGATGATATCAAGAAAGCTGAAATAATTCTTAAGATAATCAAACATGAAATGACCCTGGGTAGATTGTCATATGTAATTAATATGTATTTACCTGTATTAGAAAGTATGAATAGTGCCTCATTAACAAAAGAGTTAAATGTATCAATACAAAAAATAAAAATAGCAGCTAATCCTAGTGTATTTTTAAATGACAATCTTGCAAATATTATTATGTTAAAAAAAGATACCGAATGGAATTGGGATATACTTTTAAAAGAAAACGCTTGGCAGTTAATTCCAGTTTTCGAAAATGCTGGCATGCTTCAACCTAAGTCTTTAAATTGGCTTAATGTTCTTAATAAAAATAAACAAGAAAATGTAGAAGAGCAAAAGTATAATAAATGGAATATAAACTCTAGTTTAGAAACATTTCTTTTAACGAAAGCTATCGAAGAAGCTTCTAATAATGATAATAAAACATTAGCATTAATTTTATTAGCTAGGTTAATTGGTAACAATCCTTTTGTAGATTTTGATATTAGTCAGCTTTTAACTATTAGAAAATCTTTATATAAATTAGGATTTGTAGATTTAGCAAATAATCTTACTGTTGAAATAATGACTGCAAAATTAATAAAATTTTAGCTAGGAATTTTATGATTACAAACAATAATTCTGAAGATAAACATGGAAGTGATTTGATTCAAAAATTAATTAACACTCTAAGTCTAGAAAGAGGGCTTTCTGAAAACACTAAAAAGGCATATAAAAATGACTTATATTATATGATTAAGTCATTTTCTAATCAAGGCATAAGCTTTATTAATGCCAACGAAACTGATTTCCAAAAATTATTTACTACTTTTAAAGCTAAGAATTTGAAAGTTACTTCATTAAGTAGAAAGCTTTCTTCTTTCAAATGCTTTTATCAATTTTTAATAGAAGAAAATTATATTAGTGTTAATCCTTTAAATAACATTGATGGCTTTAAATATCAAAAAAACTTACCTAGTGCATTATCAGAAAATGAAATATCTTTACTTTTAAAAAAAGCTAGAGAGGATTTCAATAACTCAAATAAAAAATTAAAATCTTTAAGAACATTAACAGTCCTAGAAATTTTATATTCAACAGGCATGCGGGTCACCGAACTTTTAAATCTTCCACTATCTGATTTTATTAATTTAAATGACAAATTACAAATAAAAGGTAAAGGTGGAGTTTTTAGAATTGTTTTTTTTAATAAAGAGGCCAAAAGCATTATTCATTCGTGGATAAAATATAGAGATAGGGAAGAGTTATTTAATAATAACAGATATATGTTTCCAGAACGAGAAGGTTTAGGCCATATATCAAGACAAATAATATATAAAGATTTAATGGATTTATCAATTAGTATAGGTTTTAATATTAAAAATGTTTCACCGCATAAAATCAGGCATTCATTTGCAACTCATCTACTTAATCGAGGAGCAGATCTTCGTTCTCTGCAAAAGCTTTTAGGCCATGCTGATATAAGTACTACAGAAATTTATACATTAGTAGAGCCTGATAGGCTTTCAGGGCTGGTAAAAGATATTCATCCTCTTCGTAACATTGAATTTAAAAATAAATAAGGTTTATAATTATGATTAGACATTTTTTGTCATTCGAAAAACAAATTTCAGATTTAGAAGGTAAAATAGAAGAGTTGAGACATATTTCTTCTGGAAGCAACATAAATATTTCTGAAGAAATTGGTAAGTTACAAAGTGCAGTTTCTAGTGAATTAAAATCAACGTATTCACAATTAAGTGCGTGGCAGAAAGTTCAAGTTGCAAGACATCCAGAAAGACCACATTTTCAAGATATAATAAACTATTTATTTGATGATTACATACCTTTATCTGGAGATAGAAGTTTTGCTGATGACAATGCATTAACAGGAGGGACAGCTTTTTTTAGAGGTAAAAGTGTTGTCATTATTGGGATAGATAAAGGCAAAGATACTAATGATAGAGTATTTAAAAATTTTGGTATGGCAAGACCTGAAGGCTATAGAAAAGCCGTTAGATTGATGGAGCTTGCAAATCAATTTTCTATGCCTGTATTAATGTTTGTGGATACTGCAGGAGCTTATCCTGGCAAAGGGGCTGAAGAGAGAGGACAAGCTGAAGCAATAGCTAAATGTATTCAAAAAAGTTTAGAAATAAGTGTGCCAACAATTTCTGTAATTACAGGAGAAGGAGGTTCTGGTGGTGCTATCGCTTTAGCCGTAGCAAATAATATTTTAATGTTAGAGCATGCAATTTACTCTGTAATATCTCCTGAGGGATGTGCATCTATTTTATGGAGAAGTGCTGGCAATGCTGAACAAGCGGCTGAAGCATTAAAGTTAACAGCTCAAGACATGAAGAAGTTTAAAATAATAGATGAAATAATTCCAGAGCCGATCGGAGGGGCTCATAGAGACCCTAAAGCTGTCATTCAAAAAATAGGAGACGTTCTTGAACGAAGATTATTGAACTTATTATCATTAAAAAAAGATGAATTGTTATTATTAAAAGAAGAAAAATTTCTACAAATCGGTTAAGTATTTTCTTTGTGCATTCAAATTAGGAATGGCTAATCTTGCTTCTTTAACTATATCTAAATTAATTTTGGCATTTATTAAATTTGTTTCTTTTTTAGCATCTGCTATAATTTTTCCCCAAGGTGAAATGATTAAAGAGTGACCATAAGTCTTTCTTCCTTTGCAATGGGTACCAGTTTGAGCAGGAGCTATGATAAAACATCCTGTTTCAATTGCCCTAGCTCTAAGTAGTGTATGCCAATGAAGTTTTCCTGTATTTTTTGAAAAAGCAGAAGGAACAGTAATTATTTCTGCACCATTAATAGCTAAATCCTGAAATAGTTTTGGAAATCTAAGGTCATAACAAATTGTCATTCCTATTTTTACTATTTTTTGGAGCTTAACTTTGGCCAAAACAGCTTTAGACCCTGGAGAGTAAGTATCAGATTCTTTGTAACTTTCACCATTAGGTAAATTAACATCAAACATATGTATTTTATCGTATTTATAGAGTGTCTTTCCATTTGGTCCAATTAAGAAAGATCTGTTAGTTATTTTGTTATTTGTTTTTATTGGCAAAGAGCCAATTAAAATATGAACTGAGTTGGTTTTAGCTATTTCTTTTAAAATTTTTAAACTTATATTTTCAGACTGAGTTTTGGCTAATTTTATAGTATTTAAAGGATCTCCTTGTATAGCAGTGGCACACTCAGGTAAGGCAATAATGTCAGAACCTAAATCAATAGCCTTATTTATTAAAGGTTTAATCATTTCTAGGGTATGTAATTCATTTGTTGTGGAAGTGTATTGAAGACATGAAACAGAAATTACATTTGATTTATCATACATTTAATTCTTCTAATTTACCTAGTTTTTCAAGATTGAATAAATCATCACATCCTCCAATATGTTTTTTTCCAAAAAATATTTGTGGTACTGAAGTTTTCCCATTGGATTTAGCTATCATTTCTTTTTTTAGATTATAGTCTTCATCAACATCAATTTCTTGAAATGGAATGTTTTTATTTATTAATAAATTCCTTGCTTTGTAGCAATAACCACATAATGAACTTGAATACATAATAACTTGGGAGTTTTTTATCATAAATAATCCTTTAAATTATAAATCTTATTATTTAATTTAATAATAAATCTTGTAAACTATAAATTAAAGAATCATCTGCTGGAGGCATATTATATTCTCTTAACTTATTTGCTTTAACCCATTTTATAGGATTGTTTTCCATAGACATAGGCGTTCCATCCCATCTTCTACAAATATATAAAAGTAACAATAAATTAAATTCCTCATACTTAAATTCAGAAAAGGTAAGAGGTGCAATACACTTATTGTTAATGTTAATATTCAACTCTTCTTTAATTTCTCTTACAAGAGCATTTTCAGGGCTTTCATTTTTTTCTATTTTTCCACCAGGAAATTCCCATAATCCAGCTAAGTGTTTTTTCTTTGGTCTTTTTGCTATTAACACTTGATCATTGGCGTCTATTAAAGCAATAGCAGCAACAATTATTAAATTTTTAGGATCTGTAATCTGCATTTATACTAATATATTCATGAGTTAAGTCACAAGTGTAAACAGTTGCACGTGATTTTCCTACTCCAACGTCAGCAGAAATTATAATTTCTTTTTCTTGAAGATGCTTTGTTGCAATTATTTCTGAATAGTTTTCTGCTTTCATTCCATTGTTTGTAACTAGTTCATCACCTATATAAATCTTAATTTTATCTCTATCTGCTCGTTCACCAGATTTTCCAATTGCCATTATAATTCTACCCCAATTTGCATCTTCCCCAGCTATAGCTGTCTTAACTAAAGGAGAGTTGGCGATAGAAAAACCAATTTTTTGAGCTGCCTTTTTTGAACTGGCGCCACTTATATTAATTGTTATAAACTTTGAAGCTCCTTCTCCATCTTTTACTATTAGCTTTGCTAAGTCTAGCATTAGACTGTTTAGATTTTCTTTAAAATTATTTAAACGCTTTTCAGATACATTTTTAATTTGATGATGTTTTGCTTTTCTTGTTGAAGCAAATAAAACAGTATCGCTTGTTGAAGTGTCGCTATCCACCGTAATGGAATTAAAACTTTTTTCATTAGCTTTTTGGAGTAATTGCTGGAGGATATCAGATGAAATATTAGCATTCGTAAAAATAAAACCTAACATTGTAGCCATATTAGGTGCAATCATGCCTGATCCTTTAGCAATTCCAATTATATCAACTTCTACATCATCAATTAAACATTTTCGTGATGAAATTTTTGAGAAAGTATCAGTAGTTCTAATGGTATCTGCAGCTTTTAGCCAGTTTGTTTCATGATTAGAATTCATACCTTTTAGGCCATTAATAATAAGTTCTGGATTTAAAACTTCACCAATAACTCCAGTAGAAGCCATAAACACTTCATGAGGGTTACAGTTTATTTTGTTAGATAAAAAATCAGTAACAATATCAACAGTTTTTTCGCCTAAATGACCAGTAAATGCATTGGCATTCCCAGAATTAACTATAATAGCTCTAACTGATGGTTTTTCAGATGATATTAAATTATTTTTACTGTGAATGACTGGAGCACTGGCAGTTAATGATTTAGTGAAAACTCCTGCTATAGCACTACCTTCATCAAGTTGAATTAAGAGAAGGTCATCTTTGTTTTTAAAGGGTTTTTTTATGCCTGAAAAAATAGTAGATAATTTAATACCATCTAAATTATTTGTACTTTCAACTTCATTGCTTTTGTTTTTATTCATAGCATTGCTTTTTAAAAATTAATTGTTGACCTTCTTAGCCACATCTTCAAATTTATTTATTATAATTTTTTGATTTTTTTTAATTTCTTTTTCTAAATTAACCAATGATTTTTTTTTAATCATATTTATAATTTCTGGTTCTATTTCTGTAAAATTTTTAGGTTGAGATATTCTAACGTCATTTAATTTAATAATATGAAACCCAAATTTAGTTTTGACAGGTTCCTTTGTAATTTGACCCTTATTAAGTATAAATGTTGCCTTTTCAAATTCTTTAACCATTTGTCCAGAACTAAACCAACCTAGTTTGCCTCCAGTTTTCCCAGAAGGTCCAACAGAGAATTCTTTTGCCAAGTCAGAGAATGAGGCTTTATTATTTAATTTTTTAATAATATTTAAAGCCTCTTTTTCTTCTTTTACTAGAATATGGCTCGCATTATATTCTTTTGAAGATTTAAACGATTTTAAATAATTATTATAAAAATTTTTAAGATTTTTTTTATCTAATTTCTGGCTTAGATAACTGTTAAGCCAATACTTTGCCATTATTTGTTCTTTACGTTTGTTAATTTCAGAAAGAACTTTTTTGTTTTTATCTAAGTTTTCTTTATAAGCTTGTTGAGCAATAAGATGTTGATTGATTAGTTCGTTAACTATGTTTGGATATAAACTAGGAAGAGGTTGCTCTTTAATTTTTGAAGGCAACTTTTCAAGAGCCATTAAAACATCTTTAGCTGAAATAATGTGATCATTGACTTGTGCTGCAATGACTTTGTTTGGATCTTGAGCAAAAGCAGAATTAAATGATAAAATAAAAAGTAATTTGATAATAATAAAAGTTTTTTTTAAACAAGACATTCAATTATATTCCAACTATAAGTTTTTTTATAATTTTTTACATTTTTTTTCTATGCTATACAAGAAATCATGATTTTTATTTATATTATTTAAAGAATATATGAAATAAATATTCTTTAAATAATTGGAGTTCTATAATGTTCAAAAAAATAACGTCCAAATTTTTTTCTTCATCCAATGATAGGCAAATTAATAAATTTAGACCTATTGTTGATAAGATTAACAAGTTTGAAAATCAATTAGCTGTGTTAAAAGACAAAGAATTAAAACTAAAAACTATTGAATTTAGAAACCGATTATCAAAAGGAGAAACTTTAGAAGACATTCTTCCAGAAGCTTTTGCTACAGTTAGAGAGGCGGCTAAAAGAACTTTAAATCAAAGACATTTTGATGTTCAGTTAATAGGAGGTCTCGTATTACATAATGGAAAAATAGCTGAAATGAAGACAGGTGAAGGTAAAACTTTAGTTGCTACATTGGCTTGCTATCTTAATGCATTAGAAGGAAAAGGGGTTCACGTTGTTACAGTTAATGATTATTTAGCAAAAAGAGATTCTGAATGGATGGGAAAAGTTCATGAATTCTTGGGTATGACTGTAGGTTGTGTTGTTTCTGAGATTGATGATCAAGAAAGAAGATTGGCTTATAAGGCAGACATAACTTATGGAACCAACAATGAATTTGGTTTTGATTATCTTAGAGATAATATGAAATATAGTTTGGATGAAATGGTTCAAAGGCCGTTTAATTTTGCTATTGTTGATGAAGTTGATTCTATTTTAATTGATGAAGCTAGAACACCATTAATTATTTCAGGCCAATCAGAAGATTCTTCTATATTGTATAAATCAATAGATAAATTTATACCTTCTCTTGAAAAAGATGATTATGAATTAGATGAAAAGCAGAGAACTTGCAACTTAACTGATAAAGGCATTGAGAGTATTGAAGAATCTTTAAAAAAAGTTGGTTTAATTGAAGATGGCACTCTCTACGATATAAAAAATATTTCTTTTTTACATCATATAAACCAAGCTCTAAGAGCTCATATGTTATTTAAAAAAAATACGCATTATATGGTTAAAAATGATAATGTTATCATAATTGATGAGTTCACTGGACGAGCTATGGAAGGTCGTAGATTTGGAGAAGGTCAGCATCAGGCAATAGAAGCGAAAGAAAATGTTACTGTTCAGGCTGAAAACCAAACATTAGCAAGCGTTACTTTTCAAAATTATTTTAGGATGTATCCAAAATTATCAGGAATGACAGGAACTGCCTTAACAGAAGAAGGTGAGTTCTCCGAAATATATAAGTTAGATGTTATAGATGTTCCTACTAATTTAAAGGTTGCTAGACTAGACAGCAATGATGAGATTTATAAAACTAATGAAGAAAGAGATGATGCTGTTGTTAATCTAATTGAAGAATGTCAAAAAAATAACCAGCCAGTTTTAGTTGGAACAGTTTCTATAGAGAAGTCTGAAGTGTTATCAAAATTACTTAGTCAAAAGAAAATTATACATGAAGTTTTGAACGCTAAGTTTCATGAACAAGAGGCTAAGATAATTGGATACGCTGGAATGCCTAGAGCAGTTACAATTGCTACTAATATGGCAGGAAGAGGAACTGATATTCAATTAGGTGGTAATTTAGAAATAAGGCAGTCTAAAGAAATTGATTTATCATCTAAAAAATATGAGCAGGAATTGCAAGATTTAAAATTAGATATTGAAGAAAAAAGAAATGTGGCTCTTGCTGGCGGTGGTTTATACGTTATCGGAACAGAACGACATGAAAGTAGAAGAATAGACAATCAATTAAGAGGAAGAACTGGACGTCAAGGTGATCCAGGCGCCTCAAAGTTTTTGTTGTCTTTACAAGATGACTTGATGAGAATTTTTGGATCTGATCGTTTGGAATCAATGTTAAGTAAGCTGGGTCTAGAAAAAGGTGAGGCGATTGTTCATCCTTGGATTAATAAAGCTGTAGAAAAAGCACAAGGTAAGGTTGAGGCTCATAATTTTGAAATTAGAAAGCAGTTGTTAAAGTTTGACGATGTTATGAATGATCAAAGAAAAGTTATCTTTGATCAAAGAAAAGAAATTATGAGATCTGATGATATTAGTGAAATGGTTTCAGATATGCGTCATGAAGTTATTGAGAATTTCGTTGTGCAATCTATTCCTAGTCAAAGTTACCATGATCAATGGGATGCAGATGGGCTTAATGAAAACATAACAAATCATTTAGGTCTAAATATTCCTGTAAAAAATTGGATTAAAGAAGATGGAATTGTAGAGCAAGAAATTATTAATCGCTTAAATGATATGTCAGATAAATTCATGGCCGAAAGAGCTGTTAATTTTGGTATAAATTTGTTTAGGCAGGCAGAGAAAACTTTATTGCTTCAAGTATTAGACCAATGTTGGAAAGATCATTTATTAATGTTAGATCAAATGAGACAATCTATTGGCTTAAGAGCGTATGCGCAAAAAGATCCATTAAATGAGTATAAAAGAGAAGCGTTTGAACTTTTTGAAAATATGCTTGAAAAACTAAGAAAAACAATCACAGCGGTTTTGTCTAACATTCAAATAAGTAAAGAAGAAACAGTTTCTAATTCACAAATTGATGAAAACAAAGATGTAATCAATAATGGCAAAACTTCTAGAAATGCAATTTGTCCATGTGGTTCAGGAAAAAAATACAAGCATTGTCATGGTAAATTTTAAATTTAATAAATAAAATGATTAAATACACACTTAAATGTAAATCGACATATTGTTCAAATCAAAATAATTTTGATGGTTGGTTTCGAAACATGGAATCTTTTGAAAAGCAAAAATCTAAAGATTTAATACTTTGTCCATTATGTGGAAGTGATGACATTATAAAATCTTTATCAACTCCTGCTTTAAGCTCATCTAAAAATAAATTGTCTGCTGCTCAAGTAGAGAAAGATGACAGAGGAGACAAAAAAAATACTTCTTCAGTTGAGGTAAACGACAAAATGAACAAAGCTTCAATAATTTTAAGAGCTATTAAGAAAGAAATTCAAAAGAACTCAGAATATGTAGGCAATAATTTTGCAAAAGAAGCTCGTTCAATTAAAGAAGGTGAAACCAAAGAAAGATCTATATATGGTCATGGCACAAATAAAGAAATTGAAGAGTTAAAAGACGAAGGTATTAATATTTTAAATATTCCCTGGGTTCCTGATGACCATTAAATCATTTGATTTATTTTATATTAATGCCTGCTAATCCATAGTTTACCTGTATATTCCTCGATAATTTAAATTCACCAAATTCTTTATTTATCAAGTTATGCATTTTAAAAGTAGGAATAAATCCAGTTTTGTCATCTAAAATTATTTTATGTTTTGCTGCTTCTTCTATAAGTTGATTAGGAGAAATAAATTTTTTAGGATCGTGAGTTCCTTTTGGAAGGATACTTAATACGTCTTCAGCAAAAAATTTTCCCAATAAAACACCTAAAACTGACTGATTTATTGTAGTAAGAACTACTAAGCCACCTGGTTTAGATAGCTTTGAGATGTCTGATAAAAACAAATCTCTGTTATTCACATGTTCAATAACTTCTGATGCAATAACGATATCAAATTGATTATTTAGATTTAAATTTTCAGATTTAATTAATGCAGCTGTGTCCATGCATTTAAAATCTATTTGTAATCTACTTTTTTGTGAATGCAAGGTAGCTGATTTAATTGCCATATCAGAGGCATCTATGCCTGTTACTTTAGCTCCAAGTCTGCACAATGGTTCTGATAAAATCCCTCCTCCACAACCAATATCTAAACATTTTAAACCTTTAAGTATGTTGCCTTCAGAATTATTTTTTGAAGAAACTCTTTTAGAATTTCTTAAAATAAACTCTATTCTTGCTCTAGACATTTTATGTAAAGCTGAAAATGGGCCTGATTTGTCCCACCATTTATTGCTTAATGCAGAAAATTGTTCTATTTCTTTTTGGTCTATTGTATTAATCATTTTTTGAATACTTGTACTTATTTAATTTAAATTGATAAACATAAATTTTAAAACAGAAAGATAACAGAGATTTGGAATTATTGGTATTGAAATTTGGAGGCACTTCTGTCGCTAATATTGATCGAATAAAAGCTGTGGCATTAAAGATAAAGTCAGAAGTAGAAAAAAAAAATAAGATTATTGCAGTGGTTTCGGCTATGTCAGGTGTAACAAATGATCTTGTTAGTCTTGTAAAACAAGCTTCTGAAACTTACGAATCATCTGAGTATGACGCGGTTTTATCTTCTGGAGAACAGGTAACATCTGCCTTGTTATCAATAGCTCTTCAATCTCTTGGAATAAAATCTCGTTCATGGCTCGGTTGGCAAATACCTATTATTACTAATGACGTTCATGGGAATGCTAGAATAAAAGAAATTAAGAAAGAAAATATCTTGAAATCGCTAGATAATGGATTTGTAACTATCGTTTCTGGGTTTCAAGGGATTTCAAGCAAGAATAGAATTACTACTTTAGGTAGAGGTGGATCAGATACATCTGCGGTAGCTTTGGCGGCAGCATTTTCAGCTGATCGATGTGATATCTATACAGATGTTGATGGTATTTATACAACAGATCCGAGAATAGTAAAAAATGCAAAAAAATTAGATTATATCACCTATGAAGAAATGTTAGAGCTTGCATCTCAAGGAGCTAAAGTCCTTCATACAAGATCTGTTGCTTTGGCTATGAAATATTCAGTTAAGCTCAGAGTGTTAAGTAGTTTTCAAAACCTACCTGGAACGACTGTTGTTAATGAGGAGCATAATATGGAAAAATCTGAAATTATTGGGATAGCTCATAACCCTAATGAAGCTAAAATAACAATTTCTATAGTGCCTGACAAACCTGGGCAGGCTGCATTGATTTTTGGAGCTTTAGCTGACAAAGGAATAAATGTAGATATGATTGTTCAGTCATCAACAATTGATAACAGTTCAACTGATATAACTTTTACTATTCCAGAAAATGATTTAATTTTAGCTCAAGGTATTCTTAAAAACATTCAGAATGAAATTGGATTTTCTCAAGTTACTAGTGATATTAACGTTGTTAAAATTTCTATAGTAGGTAATGCTATGAGAAGTCAGCCAGGTATAGCAAAAACTATGTTCGCAACTTTAGCTAATAACCAAATAAACATACATGTTATTTCAACTAGTGAAATTAAAATATCAGTGCTTGTATCTTCAGATTACACGGAATTAGCCATGAGGTCTCTTCACACAGCCTTTAGTTTAGATAAAAAATAATATTTTACTACTTTATATTGCATTAAATTTACACATAATAAATCATTGGTTGATTTAAGATCAAACTCAATATAAAATATAACAAATTTATGGAGCGCACATGGATTCTGATAATAGCAAGGAAAACAAAACTTTGTTAGATCCTTCTTCTATTAATGATACATCTGTATCAGATAGGATAACTGAGGCATTTGACACTGTTCAATTATCTGCTATTGGCAAGATGTGTTTAGACGCTAGAGTTAAAAAAAGTTTAACACAAGAGCAAGCAAGTTCAATACTTAAACTTAGAGTTAAAATTATAAAAGACTTTGAAAACGGTGATGATATTGAATTACCTGGATTAACTTATAAAGTAGGTTTTGTCAGATCTTATGCTCGTTTATTAGGTTTAGATGGAGATTATTTAGTACAAGAATACACATCTAGTATAGAATTGGGTGGCTTGAAAGAAGAATATAATTTTCTTACCCCAAGAGTTGAAAGAAAAAAACTTTTACCTTTGGGAGCGCTCTTTTCTTTTTTTGTTGCTTTAATTATTTATTCTGGTTGGTATTATAGTGAACGAGTTCAAATAGTAGAAAGTAAAAATAGCGATATGGCTATGAAAGAATTCGAAAATTATGAAATAATACAAGAAAATAAAAAAAAATATGAAGATGTTATAATAAAGCAAAAGCAAGATGAAAGCTTACAAGTTTCTAATTTATCTAAAGAGATTTTATTAACTAAAGCAAAAACAGACCTTACAAATTTTTTGGGGAATTCAAATTCAACTATTTCTAATATAAAAGATAATGAAAAAATAATTTTTAAAGATGATATTAAGCCTATTATTAATACATCTAAAAATATATCAAGTGAATTGTCTGCTATAGCTAAAGAAAGAGATCCAAGTTCAGAAATGATAATTAAAGCCTTTGGCAATAGTTGGATTGAAATTGAGGATATAGATGGTCATATTGTAATGACAAGGTTAATGAGGCCTGGTGAAACTTATGTAGTTCCTAAAAAGAGCGGCTTGACTTTTAATACGGGGAACGCTGGAGGTCTATCATTATCATATGGTAATATTACAATACCTTCTTTAGGTAAAGTAGGAGAGATAATTAGTGCTCGTCCATTAAATATTGAAGCCTTTAAAGACAAACAAATTATCAATTAATTACTTATTATAAACAATAAGTAACCACTTATTTATTAAATATATTGGTTTCAAGGAAATTTAATGAGCATTAGACCATATAGAAACATAGAACGAAGAAAATCAAGAAAAATTAAAGTAGGTAATATTTTGGTTGGAGGAGATGCTCCAATTAGTGTTCAGACTATGACTAATACTCTTACCACTGATATAAATGGAACAATTAAGCAAATTGAAAAATCAGCAGAGGCAGGAGCTGATATTATAAGAGTTTCTTGTCCAGACAAGGAATCAACCATTGCATTGCGTCAAATAGTTAAGTTATCGCCTATTCCAATTATTGCTGATATTCATTATCATTATCTTAGAGCTGTTGAGGCAGCGGATGCGGGTGCTGCATGTTTGAGGATTAATCCAGGTAATATAGGCAACGTAGATAAAGTAAAAGAAGTTATTAATGCAGCTAAAGTTAATGATGTTTCTATTAGAATAGGTGTAAACGCCGGATCATTAGAAAAAAAAATTCTTGAAAAGTATGGAGAGCCAACGCCAGAGGCGCTTGTTGAATCTGCTTTAAATCATATTCAAATTTTAAAGGATCATGATTTTGATCAATATAAAATTAGCGTAAAGGCTTCAGACGTGTTTTTAGCAGTAGCAGCATATACTCAACTAGCGGATATTGTTGATTGTCCCTTGCATATTGGTATTACAGAAGCTGGAAGCCTTAGATCTGGGACAATTAAGTCAGCGATTGGATTAGGAAATTTATTATGGGCTGGAATAGGAGATACGATAAGAGTATCTTTGTCTGCAGAACCTTATGAGGAAGTTAAAGCTGGATACGAAATTCTAAAATCTTTAGGGCTACGAAGAAGAGGTGTAACTGTTATTTCTTGTCCATCATGTGCTAGGCAACAATTTGACGTGATTAGAACTGTCCAAGAAGTAGAAGAAAGACTTGAGCATATAACTGAATCAATAACAGTTTCAATTATTGGCTGTATTGTTAATGGACCTGGTGAAGCAAGAGAAACAGACATAGGATTAACAGGCGGAGGAAAAGGTTCTCATCAAATATATGTAAATGGTATTACAGATCATATAATCAGGAATGAAAATGTTGCAGATTATATAGTCGATTTTGTACAAGATAAGATCTCACAAAGAAATATAAGTTAAAATTAAAATGTATAATGTTTTATTTATTAATATCATGGACTTATAATGGATAAGCTTAGGACAGTTAGAGGTGTTAATGACTTATTAGCTGAAACTCTAAATAATCATAACTTTGTAATAAATAAAGGTTTAAATATTTCTAAGAAATATTGTTATTCTCAAATTGATACACCTATTTTTGAATTTTCTGAAATTTTTACAAAACCATTGGGTAAAACTAGCGACATTGTAACAAAGGAAAATTATACCTTTGAAGATAGAAGCGGTGATTTATTAATGCTAAGACCTGAGGGCACCTCAGGTGTTGTAAGAGCTTTTTTGAATGCAGGCTTAACTCAAGATATTCCTCAACGTTTTTCATATTTTGGGCCTATGTTTAGGTATGAAAGACCACAAAAAGGTAGATTAAGACAATTTCATCAATTTGGCGTTGAGTTATTAGGAATATCTAGTTCGATGGGTGATTTAGAGGTAATTTCATTAGCAAACAATTTTTTAAAATCATTAAATTTAGATAATAAAATAGAACTTAAAATAAACTCTTTAGGTGATACGGATAGTAGATTAAATTATAGAAAAGTTTTAGTAGATTATCTCAATGATTTTAAAAAAGAATTATCAGAAGATAGTATTAAGCGCTTAAAAGAAAACCCCCTTAGAATACTTGATTCAAAAAACCCAAGTGATCAAGCTATATTAACTAAAGCACCTGATGTTTTAAATTATTTAAATGAATTTTCAAAAGATAGATTTCAAGAAGTATGTGATGGCCTTAATTCTCTTAATATTGATCACAAGGTTGATAAAAACCTTGTCAGAGGTTTGGACTACTATTGTCATACTGCATTTGAGTTTATTACAGATCAACTGGGCTCTCAAGGGACAGTTTTAGCTGGTGGTCGCTATGATGGATTGTCTGAAATACTTGGAGGTATAAAAATGCCTGGAGTTGGATGGGCAGCAGGGATTGAAAGATTAGCTTTAATGGTTAATGCAAATTATAAAAATAATCCAGATTTAGTTTTAATGGGTTTGTCAGAAAAGTTTAATTTAGATTTATTACAAATGATGGATAGATTAATAAAAGATGGAATAAAAACAGAAATTCTTTATACAGGAAATGTATCAAAGAAATTAAAAAGAGCTGATAAAATTAATGCTAAATTTGCAATAATAATAGGAGAAGATGAAATTTCTCAAAATATTGTAAATTTAAAAAATTTAAAGACAGGATTTCAACAAGGAATAAAATTAGGCGATGCGATTAATGAAATTAAAAGCTTATTAAATATCAACTTGGAGTAAATTTTGACTTTAGAAAATAATATTAATAAATTTTTTCAAAGAGAGTTGGATATTGAGAAATTACTTTCTAAGTCTTCTGAATTAAAATCATCTGAATTAGCGGACTTGTCTAGAGAGTTATCTGAAATCAAACCAATAACTGATTTAGCAAGAAAGAAAGAATTAGTAGTCTTAGAAATTTCAGATTTAGAAGAAATTTTAAATGATAATGGTGCTGATGATGAAATAAGAAAAATGGCTAATACAGAAATGAGTGTTCTGAAAGAAGAGATTGTAACCCTTGATAAAAATCTTCAATTTGCATTGTTGCCAATAGATAAAGATGATTCTAGAAATGTGATACTTGAGGTTAGAGCTGGAACAGGTGGAGATGAAGCAGGTTTATTCGCATCAGATCTTTTTGCCATGTATCAAAAATTATCTTTAAAACACAAATGGAAATTTGAAGTAATGACAGTTTCAGAAAGTAATGTTGGTGGATACAAGGAAGCTCAAGCTAACATAATTGGAAAAGGTGTTTTTGGAAGGCTTAAATTTGAGTCTGGTGTACATAGAGTTCAAAGAGTGCCATCAACAGAAACTAGTGGAAGAATACATACATCTGCTGCTACAGTAGCTGTTTTGCCAGAGGCTGAAGATGTTGAAGTTTCGATAGAAGAAAAAGATTTAAGGATTGATGTTTTTAGATCTAGTGGCCCTGGTGGTCAATCTGTGAACACAACTGATTCCGCAGTTAGAATTACTCATATACCATCTGGTATAGTTGTTAGCCAACAAGATGAAAAGTCACAACATAAAAATAGAGCAAAAGCAATGAAAATACTTCTTGCTCGTTTATATGAAGCTGAACGACAAAAACAACAAGATGAAAGATCTTCAGCAAGAAAGGATCAGGTTGGATCTGGAGATAGATCAGAAAGAATTCGTACTTATAATTTTCCTCAAGGAAGAGTATCGGACCATCGAATTAATTTAACATTGCATAAATTAGAAAAAGTCTTACAAGGTGAAGCCTTAGATGAATTGATAGATGGTTTAATTGTTGAAGACAGAATGTTAAAACTAGCTTTAAATGGATCATAAAACTATAAATACTGAGGCTTATTTTATAACAAAAGAAGCTATTCAAGATTTAAAGAATAATCATAATCAGACTCCAAACTTGGATAGCAGAATACTGCTTGGATTTGCTATGGGTTTAGATAGGGCAATATACCCTCATGAAAAAATTAATATAACTGAAAATGAAATTAATATTTTTAAAAAATATATTCAAAACAGAATAAAAGGTAAACCGGTTTCTAGAATTTTAGGTTTTAAAAATTTTTGGAAAATGAATTTTAAAATTTCTAAAGCAACATTAGATCCAAGGCCTGACTCAGAAGTTATTATAGAAACTATTATGAAATTTTACCCTGATAAATCTAAAATTTTACGTGTTTTAGACCTGGGGTCAGGATCAGGCTGTTTAGGGTTGTCAATTTTATACGAATACAATAAATCAAAAGCATTTTTTTTAGATAGGTCCTTAGAATCATTAAAAATAGCAAAATATAATGCCTTGAAATATAAAATGGAGAAAAGGTCAGAATTTATTTGCTTGAATTGGAATAATGAAATGTGGGATAAAGAGTTACATAATATAGTAAAAGGTAATTTATTTGATATAATAATATCAAACCCTCCATATATTCCTTCAAGTCAAATACAAGAATTACAAATAGAAGTTAAAACATATGAACCAGCTATGGCATTAGATGGAGGTAAAGATGGATTAACTTCCTATAGATGTATTTTGCCTAAATTAGAAAATTTATTATCTTCAGAAGGACATGCTTTCATTGAAATTGGAATTAATCAAAAAAATGATATTAATAAAATCGCGAATTCTTGTGATTTAATATTTAAAGAATCAAATAAGGATTTATCTGATGTTATTAGAGTATTAGTGTATGGATTGAAATAATTTTTTTTTTTCTTGGCTAATGTAAAAAAGTTTTATATAAATATATGAAAATTAAGTTTAATGCTTAATATTAAATAACCTTAAATTTTATTTTAATTGAGCCCATAAGTTGAAATTAGGGCTCCTATTTAACTATATTATTGTATAAAGTTTTGTATTGTATCTAAAATAATAAACTTAAATTATAATCAGGAAAATCATGAGACAACAAAATAACGGCCGTCGCCGTCAAAATCGTGGGCCAGCCCGTCGAAATTACGGTACTGGGAATATCAATAAAAATACGGTAATAGATAGCACAGGCCCAGATACACGTCAAAGAGGAACAGCGGTTCAATTGCATGAAAAATATTCAAGTTTAGCATCAGATGCAACTGCATCGGATGATAGAATATTAGCTGAATCTTATCGTCAATTTTCAGATCATTATTATCGTTTAAATAAAGAAATTGAGTTAATTAGTGAGGCACGTGAAAATCGTGTAAATACTGAAAAAGAAATAAATGAAAATAAAACTAATGATTTACCTGAGCCAACAATTGATCAAAATTCTACTAATAGGCCTCCTAGACGTCAGAGAGGTTTTCAAGCAAGAGAAAAGGAATTGTTACCTATAGTTCAGAATGCAGAATTGAAAGTAGAAGAAAATAATAATATAAACAAAGTTGAAAATGAAAATAAAACTAATAATTTACCTGAGCCAACAATTGATCAAAATTCTACTAACAAGCCTCCTAAACGTCAAAGATCTTTCCGAGCAAGAGAAAAAGAATTGTTAACTAAAGATAAGAATATAGAATTAATAGTAGAAAAAAGTGATTTAACCCAAGTGGATAAAGAGCCTCAACTGGATATTAAGTAAAACTTCATTATTTACATTTAATATAAAAATTTATTATACAGCTATTGTAACTAATTTATTAAATATCCATTTCAAATAAGTAATGTTGTATTTAATAATATTTTTTATTTGTTATAAGGTTTTTAAATTAAATCAAAATGGTTGACCAATTTTCTGACAGATCAAAGCAAATTTTTAATTTGGCTAATGATTTAGCTTTTAAACAAAATAATGCTTTATCGGCACATCATGTTTTATATACACTGATCAATAGTTCAGAGAAATATATTTTTGATATTTTAAAAAATGTTTGTTCAAATCCAAATATTTTAAAAAACAAAATACATATTCATTTATCTCAATTAATCAAAGCTTTACCAATAAAAGAAGATAATAAGATAGATGATAGTATAATAAAATTAGTAAATACTTCTAAAGCCTTAATGAATAAGAATAAAGATAAAGTGGTTACTCTAGAAATTTTATTATTATCTTTAGCTAGTCAGGATATTAATACTAAAGATATTTTATATAGTGAAGGCATAACTTTTGAGAAACTCAATGATGAAATTCAAAGGTTTAGAAAAGGAGAGAAGGCAATGAATACATCAGCTGAATCAAGTTTTGATGCTCTTAATAGATTTACTGTTGATTTAACCATTAAGGCTGCTTCAGGTCTTCTTGATCCTGTCATTGGAAGAGATGAAGAAATAAGAAGAGTTATTCAAGTTTTATCAAGAAGAACAAAAAATAATCCAGTTTTAATTGGTGAACCAGGAGTTGGCAAAACGGCAATAGCAGAAGGTTTAGCTATAAGAATTAAGAATCAAGATGTTCCAGAAAAATTAAAAAACAAACAAATTTTATCATTAGATTTAGCAGGCTTATTAGCTGGAGCTAAATATAGAGGTGATTTTGAAGAAAGACTTAAAGCTCTATTAAATGAAGTTGATAAAAAGAAAGATCAAGTCATTCTTTTTATTGATGAACTTCATACATTAGTTGGAGCTGGCGGTGCAGATGGATCTATGGATGCCTCGAATATGTTTAAACCTGCTCTTGCAAGAGGAGAGCTTCATTGTGTTGGTGCTACAACGCTTGATGAATACAGGAAATATATAGAAAAAGATAAAGCTTTAGCCAGAAGGTTTCAAACGGTATTTATAAATGAACCTGATATTGAAACAAGTATTGCTATGATGAGAGGTATAAAAGAAAAATATGAATTGTATCATGGAATATCTATTGCAGATAAGGCACTGATAGCTTCAGTTAAGCTTTCTGCAAGATATATAACTGATAGATTTTTACCTGATAAAGCTATTGATTTAATAGATGAAGCTGCAAGTCGAAAAAGAATGGAAATAGATTCTAAGCCTGAATCTTTAGATGAAATAGATAGAAGAATTATTCAGTTAAAAATAGAAAAAGAAGCGCTTACAAAGGAAAAAGATAAATCTTCAACAGAAAGGTTAAAAAAAGTTGAAGAAGAATTAAAAGACATTGAGGTTGCCTCTTCAAAACAAACTGAAAAATGGAAGTTGAATAAGGGGTTAATTGAAAAGGAACAGCAAAAAAAAATTGAACTAGAAAATGCAAGAAATGAATTAGAAATCTCAAAGAGGAATGGAAACTGGGATAGAGCTGGGGAACTTTCCTATCAAATAATTCCTAACTTAGAAGCAGTAAATTATAATAATTCAAATAACATCTCTGATGGTTCATTTATTAATGCAAACGTTTCTTATGATGATGTTGCCTCAATCGTTTCTAAGTGGACAGGTATTCCTGTAGATAAAATGATTGAATTTGAAAGAACAAAGTTATTGTTAATTAATGATGAATTAAGAAAAAAAATTGTTGGACAAGATGAAGCCTTGGCTTCTGTTGCTAAAACTATAATTCGCTCAAGGGCAGGGTTAAGTGATCCAGGAAGTCCTTTGGGTTCATTTTTATTTCTTGGTCCAACAGGAGTAGGCAAAACAGAAACAGCAAAAACATTAGCGGAGTATTTATTTAATGAGACTAATTCTTTAGTAAGGTTTGATATGTCTGAGTATATGGAAAAACATTCTGTATCAAGGTTAATTGGAGCTCCACCAGGTTATGTTGGTTATGAAGAAGGAGGTACTTTAACAGAACTAATAAGAAGGCGGCCTTATAAGGTAATTTTGTTTGATGAAATAGAAAAAGCACACCCTGATGTACTGAATATATTACTTCAAATTATGGATGATGGTCGTTTAACAGATAGTCAAGGAAGGTTAGTTAATTTCAATAATGTAATTATTGTGATGACAAGTAATCTGGGTTCAGATTTGTTTGAAAGTAATCTAAATATTAATAACAGAAGTGAAAAATCTAAGTTATTAAAAATGGAAATTATGAAAGCAGTTAAGTCAGCCTTGCGTCCAGAGTTTATAAATAGATTAGATGAAATTTTATTTTTCTCTAGGCTTGGAAAATCACATATTAGTCAGATTGTTGAAATACAGTTAAATCAACTTAAAAAAAGATTACAATCAATGGATATTAAGCTTGAGTGGGACATTAATGTAGCAAATCTTATCGCTTTAAGAGGCTATAATCCTGAATATGGTGCCAGGCCAATAAAAAGAGAAATTCGTAATATAATTGAGGACAAAATAAGTGAAATGATAGTAAATAACGATATACATGAAGGTAGCACTATTCAGTTGTCTACTAATGCAGAGTTAATCGCTATTAAAATAAAATAGCTATTTAATTTTAATAACTTTTTATATTATTATGAAATATTTTTTGATCTGCAAAAGTCTTTGTATATTTTTGTTTTGCAAGAGCAATCTTATCACTAATAATTTTTCTGATATGAGTTTTAAAATTGTTTAAATTATTTTTTGAAATATTTTTGCCAGATGGTAGCTTCACTTTCATTGGGTTTATTTGTCGGTTGTTTAACATTACTTCATAGTGTAGATGA
>CAJJBL010000019.1 GCA_905182395.1 alpha proteobacterium SCGC AAA536-G10
TAAAAAAAATTTCGACTGAATGTAATTTAAAGAATAGTCATATCTAGATAAAAGTTCAAATAATCAACACATAAAATTAATTGAAGTATTTGTAAATATTAGAATTTTTAAAATTCCATTAAAGTTCAATTACTTTTAATAAAACATTATAAATATTGATAAAACAAAACAAAATAATTTTAAAAATAAGTTTGACTTAGAAATAATAGAAAATGATAGAAATACTAAAGATATCGCAATTTTTACAAAAGCAATTAAAGCCAAAAAAGGGTCACTACTTAACTGTAAAATTGTTTTATTAGCTATCATAGCAAGAGGTATAAAATATAACCCTATTCCCAAACTCATAGAAGTTAACGAAACTTTTAGCCAATTCTCTGACACCATACCAGAGGCTATAAAAACAGCTCCACAAACAGGTGGAGTAATAGTAGATAATAACGCAAACCAAAAAACAAAAAGGTGAACTTGTAAAAGATCTAAACCCATGTCAACTAAAGCAGGGCCTGCTACAGAAACACAGATAACATAAGCAGCTGTAGTTGGAACTTCCATACCTAAGATTAAACAGGCTATTCCTGTTAAAATTAAAGCTAACCAAACATTATTGTTTGAAAATGATATTATAAGAGAAGTTAATTTTATTCCAAGTCCTGTAATAGATAAAACACCAATTATTATAGATGCACAAAGTATAATAGATCCAATAAGAGATATTTGTTTTCCAGATAATACAAATGCAGCAAACAACCTTTTAAATCCTATATGAATACTAAATTTATTTTTAATATTAAAAAATAATAAAATTGCAGCACATAAAATTGCAATTGCCCCAGAATATTGAGGTGTAAAACCAATAAACATAAAAATTAACAAAATAGAAAAAGGAATAAGAAAAAAAATAGAAGTTATAAGTACGGCCTTTAATGAAGGAAGATTAGATTTTTCAATTGGTTTTAAGTTATAATTTTTACTGTAAAAGTTAATACCAACCCAAACAGTAAAAAAAAATAAAATTGCAGGCAATAAAGCAGCCAATATAATTTGGTTATATGGAATTCCAGTCAATTCAACCATTACAAAGGCACCTGCTCCCATTAAAGGGGGCATTATTTGACCACCAGAGGATGCGACTGCCTCAACTGAAGCAGCTAACCTTTTGGGATATCCAAGCTTTATCATAGCTGGAAGTGTCACCATACCAGTAGAAGCCACATTAGCTGAAGCAGAGCCAGATATTGAGCCAAAAAGAGCTGATGAAAGAACAGAAACTTTAGCAGCTCCACCTTTTAATCTTCCAGCTACAGCAGTTGCTATATTCATAAAACCTAATCCAGCTTCTCCAGAATTTAAAAAAGCTCCTAAAATAACAAAGATTGATACTATTGAAACTGATACTCCTGTTAGTGTGCCCCATATCCCACCCTCTGCAATAGTTAATGTACCTAAAAAACTATTAATTGGCGTTCCAGCATAGCCAAATTCACCTGGAATGAAATTTCCAAATAGTCCGTATAATAAAGATACGAAGGTAACTATTGGTAAAGGCCAACCAACAGACCTTCTGGCCATTTCCAAAACTACAACTAATAAAATAATTGATATAAAAAGCTGAAAATCATTTTCTAAAAAACCATATTGATCCATGAGTAAATCAGAATTAAAAGCTATCCACAAACAGCTCACAAAACCTAATACAGTAAAAATTAACTCTATAGATAATACCTTAATATCCCTATTATAAAGGAACACCCATGGAATAATAATTGCCATATGTAAAGGTCGAGAAATTAAGTTAGGTATTAATCCTGAAAAAATTAAAAAAATGTGGAATACAATTGATAAAAAACCAAAAGCAATCCACATTTTCTCATTAATTATTATTTTCATTATAAATAAAATTACATATGATGCTTAGCTAATTTAGCACCAACTTCTTCATAAAATTTAATAGCTCCTGGATGTATTTTTGTAGAAATATTAGATAACATATCATAAGAGACACCATTCCACCACTTAGCCGCTTCTCCTAATTTACCTTTGTTTTCCCAATATGATTTAGTTAAACTATAGGCCACATCGTCATTCATATCTGTTATTGAGTATGCAACAACAGGAAGAGAGGTCGTATTAATATCTTTATTTTGACCAGAATATGTACCTGCAGGAATTACTAGTTTTGTTCTTTTAGAAGTTTTTATTTGTTCATCACTTAATGAAACAACGTTAACACCCATAGTTGCTGAAGCTTCAACAACGTTTGGAGCTGGATAAGATCCAGCAGTAACAAAACCATCAATTTGTCCATTTTTAAGAGCAGGAACTGCATTTGACAATTCAACTTCTGCAAGCTTAACCTTGCCTTCTAAACCGAAGATTTTAAGGTATTTAGCACCTTCTTTTGCTCCAAAAGATCCTTTACCTAGTAATATGGTTTTACCTGACATTTCTTCAAAATTTGTAACACCTGATTTTTTTGACATAACAAAATGCATTGTTAAAGAAGGAATAGGAAATAATGCTCTAATCTCTTTATATCTAGGGTTACCTTTACCTTTAAACATAGCCTTTTCACCAATTGCTAGTTTTACTAGAACTGGTGGTGTTGTAAAAACATAATTACCTTTTCTACCTATTACTTCTTTAACATTTTGAACTGAACCTTGACTTTCTTCAATAGTAACAATCATCTGGCCATTAGATGATTTTTTAATTGTTTGAGAGATTTGTACACCCATCTGATAATATGATGAAGTAGATTTTGCTGACTTATAAGTTATACGTGTTTCTGAATTAGCCGAGTATATTGTAAATATACTAATTAAAATTCCATATAAAAAACTTCTAATATTCATAATTTTCTCTCCACTTGATTAATTAATTTAACTATTTAGAATATCTTAATAAACTATATTATATATATGTATATAAATCTTGTACAAATCATAAATAGAGCTGATGAATAATTTATTAACACCTTTAACAACTATTTTTCAAACTATAGAAGATAAAATTACCTTTATAATATTATTATTTGAAGGCTTTATTTTAATTATAATTTTGTTAATTTGTATTTGGATATATGGCTTTGTAAGAAAAAATCTTGGAATAGATAAACAAACTAAAGAATTAATCAAAATTAGAAAGTTACTTGAAAAAGAGAATAAAAATGAAAAATAATTTATAAAAATTATTATTAAAAAGGGAAGCCTGAACCATTTTTACTTTGTCTATATATTTTTAAATCTTTTCCTTTAGCAACGGGGATACAAGTAAATTGAGGAGGGGTTAAACCAACTTCACGAAGTTCCATACCAGCATTTTGTGATTGAGAAAAACATTCAGCAGCATTTTTATATCTTAATCCACTATCTATAATATCT
This sequence comes from alpha proteobacterium SCGC AAA536-G10, assembly GCA_905182395.1. Lineage (GTDB taxonomy): Bacteria > Pseudomonadota > Alphaproteobacteria > Puniceispirillales > Marisalimonadaceae > CAJJBL01. The sequence continues at coordinate 3,384 of CAJJBL010000019.1, forward strand.
GAACCAAAAACCCAAAGAAGTATAAATTCCATCTAATTCTCCTAATAATGTTAAGGCAAGATGAAATCTTGCCTTAAATGTTAATTTATAAAGTTTTTAAAGTTATATTCCTTGGTTTTCTTTCTTCAGGAATTTCCCTTATAAGAGAGATTGTTAAAAGACCATTTGATAAAGTTGCGTCCTTAACATCAACATATTGCTCAAGGCGAAATTTTTGTTCAAAAGATCGTTTAGCAATACCTTTATATAAATATTGAATATTTTTATCTTCAACATCAGTTCCAATATTTCCTTTAATAGAAAGAACTCCATCATGAACATCAATTGAAATATCTTTGTTATTAAATCCAGCAACAGCAATTGTAATTTCATATTCGTCTTCAGATATTCTAATAATATCATGAGCCGGAAAAGAGTTTTGCTTCTGAGTTGACATAGTTTCAAGTTCATTAAATAAGTTATCAAATCCAACAAACGAACGTAGTGCAAGTGTAGGTAATATAGTCATATTATTCTCCTTATAAAGCGAGTTATAGCAAACATCCCATTATGGCGATGTTTAATTTTAAGAATGTGACCCTAATGGCATCACATTACTTAAATTTGTATTGAAAAAAAAAAATTCAAGACTTAAACTTAAAAAAATAATTTAGAGGGTTAAGTTTTGAAAGTTAATAAATTTTTAGACACATTAATTGTTGGAGCAGGATTTGCCGGCATGTATTCACTTTATAAACAAAAGTTGGATGGCTTTAATGCTGAAATTTTTGAACAAGGTGACGGCGTAGGTGGCACTTGGTATTGGAATAGATACCCTGGGGCAAGGTGTGATATTGAAAGTATGGATTATTCATATTCTTTTTCTAAAGAGTTACAACAAGAATGGAATTGGAAGGACAAATATGGAACTCAACCTGAATTATTGGAGTATGCAAATCATGTTTGTAATAAATTTAACCTTAAAGAGAATATCAACTTTAATACAAAAATCATAAAAGCAAAATTCAATAAAAACAATAACAAATGGTTAGTCGAAACTAATGATAATCAATTAATTGAATGTAAATACTTTATTCTTGCTACAGGCAATTTATCTACTCCAAATACTCCAAATATAAATGGTATTAAAAATTTTAAAGGTAATATCTACCATACAGGAGCTTGGCCTAAAAAAATGCCCAATTTTAATGGCCGGACTGTTGGAATTATAGGCACAGGATCATCAGGAGTTCAGTCAATTCCAATTATCGCAAAAACAGCGAAAAAACTACTTGTTTTTCAAAGAACTCCTAACTTTAGTTTGCCAGCAAGACATTCTAAATTACCTAAAGAGAAAAGAGATGAATATAAAAGAGATTATGACAAATATAGAAAACTTGCTCAAAACTCATCTTTTGGAATTGCAAAATACCAACCCCCTACTCAATCAGCTTTTGATGTTAATGATGAAGAAAGAAATAAAATTTATCAAAAAGCTTGGGATGAAGGTGGGCAGGCTATAATGTTTTCATTCACTGATTTATTAACTGACCAAAAAGCTAATGAAACTGCTGCTGAATTTGTTAGAAATAAAATAAGAAAAACTGTAAATGATAAAAAGCTAGCTGAACTTTTATGTCCCCAAGATCATCCAATAGGAACAAAAAGACTTTGTTTAGATAGTAATTATTTTGAAACATATAACAGAGATAATGTTACATTAGTAAATATATCAAAACACCCTATCGATGAAATAATTGAAAATGGATTATCAAGTAATCATTCTGAGTATTTATTTGATGACTTAGTTTTTGCAACTGGTTTTGATGCTATGACTGGAGCTGTTAATGCTATTGAAATATTAAATGATGAAAACGTAACTTTAAAATCTAAATGGAATAATGGTCCTAAAACTTATTTAGGCGTCATGGTGTCTGATTTTCCAAATTTATTCATGATAACTGGACCTCAAAGTCCAGGTGTTAAAAGCCAAATGATTTTATCAATTGAACAACATGTAGATTTCATTCACTCTTTAATAAAACATACAAAACATAATAATTACAAAGATATATCAGCAAAGACTAAAGAACAAGATGAATGGGTTATTCATAATAATGAAGTAGCAAATAGTACATTATATCCTTTAGCTCATTCTTGGTATAATGGAGATAACATTAAAGGTAAAACTAGAAACTTTATGCCTTATGTTGGAGGTGTAAGTAATTATAAAAATATTTGCGATCAAATATTAAAAGATAATTACAAAGGATTTGAGTTTTCTTAAATAAGCTAATTATAAAAATAAGAGTAAATTATGGAAATTTCTAACGTAGATGTTAACACTTATAAAATCCCTTTACCTGAACCTGTAGAAGCTTATGCAGCAGGTTTAATGAAAGCTTTTGACTTAATTATTTGCAAAATTACTAATAATAACGGAATTCAAGGCGTTGGATATATTACCGTTCATGAAAATCAAGGACTAGCTATTTCACAAATTATCAAAAACAGTTTTAAGCCATTGTTATTAAAACAAGATCCAAGGTTAATAGAGTTATTATGGAAAAATATGTGGAAAGCAACTCACTATGCTGGACGAGGAGCGCCTGTAAGCTTTGCCATAGCAGCAGTTGATGTGGCTTTATGGGATTTAAAAGGCAAATGTCTTAAAGAACCTTTATGGAGACTTTTAGGTGGTCATGATAAAAAAGTTACTGCTTATGCAGGAAATATTGATTTAAATTTTTCAAAAGAGAAACTTCTTGATGGTGCTACAAAGTCTTTAGACAAAGGTTTTAAAGCAATTAAAATGAGACTTGGTAGAGAAAGTCTCTCTGAAGATATTGAAAGGTTAGATGCCATGAGAAATCATCTTCCTGACAACATTATGTTAATGGCTGATGCTAATGAAGCTTGGAGAACAGACCAAGCTGTTGCAGCCTTTAAAGAGATTGAAAGATTCAAACTAGTTTGGCTTGAAGAACCAATAAAGCCAGATGACTTTAATGGTTATTCATACTTGCGTTCATTAGGCAAAATTCCAATAGCTGCTGGGGAAAATCTTCACACTCTATCAGAATTCAATCAATTAATAACAGTGAATGGTGTGGATTTTTTAGAGCCTGATTTAACTACATGCGGAGGAATTACTCCATTTATGAAAGTTGCAAAATTAGCGGAAATAAATAACCTTCCAATATGTTCTCATGGCGTACATGAACTTCACGTTCATCTTTTAGCAGCCTGCCCTAATGCATCTTATTTAGAGTTTCATGCATGGAGAATTGATGACTTTATAGACAGCTCATTAGTTGTTAAAAGTGGTTATACGGAACCATCAGAAAAACCAGGACATGGTATAAATTTTGATTATGATAAGCTAAAATCTTACTTAATTAACTAAATTTCTAATTAGTTAAATTTTTATGTTTATTTATTTTTTTTTAATTATAAATCAAATATCAATTTTTAATTATTATTAAAGAGAATTTTATGGAAAAAATTAAAACTATTAAATCTTATGGCAATGAGATGTTAAAAAATGCTGAAAGCACTGATGATCAGAAATTTGGATCTTTTTATCTTTCTCGTTTTTTGGGTTTTAATATAAGTTTTGAAGGAGAGTGTTGCTTAGTTAAATTTATTGCAACACCGCCAATGTTTAACCCGCAAGGTTCTTTGCATGGTGGAATTATTGCAACTGCAATGGATGTGGCTATGGGGCATCTTCTTCATCATACGACTGGATCTGGTGTTACATTAGAAATCAATGTTAAATATTTATCTCCTATTATAGGTGGCAACATAACTTGCAAAGGTAGCTTTCTTAGGAAAGGTAAGTCTATCAGCTTTCTTCAGGCACACATGTATAAAGAAGATGGGAAAATAGCAGCTTATGCAAGCGCCACATGGAAACCTTTAGATATATAAATTAGTTATTTAATTTTCTCATATCACAATACTCTTCTGCAGTCATATAATGATAGGTTACATTTTCATAATTAATCTTTATTGGCTCTGGATCAACAATTTCTACATCTATTCCCATAGTAATAGCTTTTCTTAAGGCCATCGAAGTAATGTTAACACTAAAAGAAGTACCAATAAAAATAATTTTACTAGCTGAAGCCATCCAAGTTTCAGCTTCTGAAATCCTATAAAGCTCTGTATACATTTCATCAAATAATAAAACATATGGTTTTAAAGAAATATTTTTTTCAGGTCTAAAATTTAGATTTTTATTAATATTTATATTAAATTTCTTTAGTAATTTTTTTTTTAATAACTCTTGGCTATAATTTTTTGGAGTAATTAAATCATCCCAAGAAGCATCAAATGGAGTTTGAATTTCCATTTCATCTTTATAAATAATTACTTTATCCAACCTACCGTGAATTGAAATATAATTTTGATTACCTGCCTTCCCATCTAAACCATCAATATTTTGTGTGATTAATTTTTTATCTGATAACCAATAGTGAGCGGAATTAGGTTTTACATCTTTATATGAAGCAAACCTTTTATAATACCATATGAGAAATTCTTCAGGGTTATTCACATACATTGATCTGGTAGCCATTTCTTGAGGGGTATAGTTAACACTTCCAATCGTCCAAAAGCCATCAGAGCCACGAAAAGTAGGAATACCACTGCTAGCGCTCACACCTGCACCTGTAATAAATAATTCGGACAAATTAAAAAACCTAAAAGATGTTGTTAATAATAAAAAAATTATGTACTTAATTTAATATTATTATTAATTATAAAATTTTCAAATCATTAAAATAAGATAATTTCATTGGTGCTTTTATGTTTTTTTTTAAAACTATATTGTTAATATTATTTTTTTCTAGCCAAGGGTTATCATCTAGTTGGAATTTTAGGTCTAATTTAGATTTAAATCCACCTTATATTAAATGTGTAGAGGCTATAGCTAATGGAAAAGACATGGGTCCTGTATCACTAAAAAATAGAAAACAATATACGAAGTATTTTTTTGAAAATCATATTTATGAAATAATAATTAATAGTTCCTTCATGACATGTGTAAGAGTTGACTTAAGCAAAAAACAAAAACCATACCCTTTAAGCAAATAATAACATTACTCATCTAGAATTTCACCGCTACCCCCAAAGTCTTTAGGAAAATCTTTAAATTTAGGAAGTCCGTCTTTAATTGGCAAAATTGTACTTTCATAATTTATATGAGCGGTAGGTTTGAATTCAAAACTTTCTAAAATAGAACTATAAACATCTATTACACCATATGTATTTCTATGATCCGTAAATAAATGTCCTCCGCATTTAGTACACCATTTTCTATCATGGCCATCACTTAATGAAAATTGATCTATTAATTCTTTGCCTTTTGTAATTTTTAATTGATCAGGTTTAAAAAGAGTTGCTCCACACACAGGGCTGGCAGACCATGAACGACAAATCTTACAATGACAAACCATCATTGCCATAGCATCACCATCAACTTCAAGGTTAACCGAGCCACACATACATTTTCCTTTATAAACCATTACAGCCTCCTAAAAATTTTAAAAACTACTATCAATATATTAAAAGAAATGTAAAACAACAAGTATACTTTTTAAACAGGAATTAAATTTTGAATATAATAGTTTCTATAAAAAACTTAAAAAAAATATATAAAAACAACCTTGTTGCTATTAATAATTTAAATTTAGATATTTTTGAAGGAGAAATAATTGCTCTTCTAGGACCTAATGGCGCAGGAAAAACAACATTAATATCTACTATATGTGGCCTTTCTTCCATTTCAAGCGGATCAATTAAAGTAAAAAGCTTTGATGTAGTCGATGAGTATAGAAAAACAAGAGAAATCATTGGCCTTGTTCCTCAAGAATTAGCTCTTGAGCCATTTGAAAAAGTAATTAATTCTATTAAATTTTCCAGAAGATTATTTGGAAAAAAAAATGACCCAATATATCTTGATAATCTTTTAAAAAAATTACATTTATTTGATAAAAAAAATGAAACTATAAAGTCTCTTTCAGGTGGAATGAAAAGAAGAGTTTTAATCGCTAAAGCATTAAGTCACAACCCCAAAATACTTTTTTTAGATGAACCTACTGCAGGTGTTGATGTAGAGCTTAGAAAAGATATGTGGGATATAATTAAAGAGTTAAAAAAAGACGGAGTAACCATTATCTTAACTACTCACTACATAGAAGAAGCAGAAATGATAGCGGATAGAATAGGTATTATAAATAATGGAGACCTATTATTAGTTGAAGAAAAACAAAGCCTTATAAAGAGAATGAGTATAAAGACCTTAAAAGTTAATTTAAAGAAATCTATAGCTAAAATACCTAATAAATTAAAAAGTTATAAATTGAAACTTGATGTTACTGGAAATTATTTTTTATATAATTATAAAACAGGGTTAGAAAAAACAGGGATCACATCCCTGCTTTCAGACATGAGTTCAATTGGTATGGAGCTTCAAGATATTCAAACAAAACAAACTTCCTTAGAAGATATTTTTGTTAAGATAATAAAGGACTAATTAATGAATTTACAAGGTATACTTGCAATTTATATATATGAAATGAATAGATCGTTTAGAACACTAATACAAAGCCTAGTGTCACCAGTTCTTTCTACTATGCTCTATTTTATAGTATTTGGATCTGCCATTGGATCAAGAATGGAAATGATAGATGGAGTTTCATATGGAGCTTTTATTGTTCCTGGACTTATAATGTTAACTGTGCAGATGCAAAGTGTTGCAAATGCTTCTTTTGGTATTTATTTCCCTAAGTTCATTGGCACAACATATGAATTATTATCGGCACCACTTTCTTTTATAGAAATTGTTATAGGATATGTCGGAGCTGCCGCAACTAAATCCTTTTCAATAGGCATCATTATATTACTAACATCAAATTTATTTGTGCATATTGATATTATTCATCCCTTTTTTATGATCTTTTTTTTATTAATCACATGCATAACATTTAGCTTGCTTGGGTTTATTATTGGAATAATTTCAGATAATTTTGAACAATTAAATATAGTACCTATGTTAATAATCACCCCTTTGGTATTTTTAGGTGGTAGTTTTTATACAATAAATATGCTTCCTGAGTTTTGGCAAAATATCGCTTTATTAAACCCTGCAGTTTATTTAATATCTGGCTTTAGATGGGCTTTTTTTGGAATTGGTGATGTGCCTATTATGACAAGTGTGTTTACTATCTTAACTTTCACTATTTTATGTGTTTTAATTATATGGCGTATATTCAAAACAGGTTATAAAATAAAAACTTAATTGTAATAATTAAATATAAATTAAAGGTTACAATATGAAACTATACAACTTTACTCCTGCAGCAAATGCACAAAGAATTCAAATGTTTTTAATTGAAAAAAATATCGAAATTGAAACAATTCAATTAAACGTAAGAGAAGATGAGATTTTTAAAGAGCCCTACAATACAATGAACCCTTTTAACTGTATTCCTTTTTTAGAATTAGATGATGGAACCATTATTTGTGAAACAATGTCTATATGTAGATACCTTGAAGAACTTTATCCTGAACCATGTTTGTTTGGAACAAACTCTAAAGAACGTGCTCTTATTGATATGTGGAATAGACGATTAGAACTTGATGGTTTTTTACCTTTAATACATTCACTAAGAAATAAAACATCATTCTTCATAGGCAAAGTAATTCCTGGAACCCGAAATGAAGTTAAACAGTTACCAGAGTTAGTCCAACGTGGAATAGAAATGTTTGAAATATTATTAGATAGAATAGACCCACATTTATTAAATAATCAATTTATTTCAGGTAACAATTTTTCTGTAGCAGATATCACAGGTCATTTTATGATGAACTTGTCTAAAATTTTAAAAATAGAAATTAAAAATGATTATCCAAACGTTTATAGATGGCAATATGAACTTTCAACAAGACAATCAGTTAACATTAACTAATAAATTACTATTAAAGAATTCAATTTGAACAACTCTTATACAAATTTAGCAATAATTACAGGTGCTGCAAGGGGGATAGGACTTGCTACTGCTAACCTTTTTAAAGAAAATGGATACAAAGTTGCTTTAGTTGATATAGATGGGGATGAATTAAATAAGCTAAATACAGATGAAAACATGAAATCTTTTTGCTTTGATATTTCAAAATCAAGTCACCTGGATCAATTGTATGTAGATATATTAAAATGGCATAGTAATATTAATGTCTTGGTAAATAACGCAGGAGTTGCTGACTTTGGAAATATTGAAGACACAAGTTTTGAACGTTGGAATAAGGTAATAAACACTAATTTAAATGGTGTTTTTTTATGCTCTCAAAAAGTTATCCCTTATTTGAAGATATCTAAAGGAAACATCATCAACATAGCTTCAATATCTGGATTAAGAGCTTCAACATTGAGAGTTGCATATGGAACTTCAAAAGCAGCTGTGATGCAATTAACAAAACAACAAGCAGCTGAACTAGGTGAATTTGGAATAAGAGTTAATTGCATAGCTCCTGGACCAGTTAAAACAAAATTAGCAATGGCTGTTCACACTCAAGATATTGTAGATGCTTATCACGATGCAATACCATTAAATAGATATGGAACTGAAATTGAGATTGCTAACGGAATTTATTTTTTAGCTTCAGATAAAGCAAGTTATATAACTGGTCAAATATTAGCTGTAGATGGGGGATTTGAATCTACTGGAGTAGGATTACCTTCACTAAGAAAATAAATATTTTTTTATAAGATTTATGTTTAATAATTATTTACAATAAGTTTATGAAAATAGTATTAATTATTATAATTTTAAATTTATTGTTTATATTCCCTTCGTTCTCAAATTCAATTGAAATAAAATATTCTAAAATTAATGAATTACATAATAATTTTTGTAATAAATTAACAAATAATATTTTATTAAAGGAAAATCATATTTGGTTTATAAAAAACATTAATAAAAATAAATATATAATTGAAAACAAACAAAATAAATTAAAAATTAATATAATTTTGCTTAAGAGATCCAAGAAAATACAAAAGTTAATTTTCACTTTTTTTAATAAACAAGAAAAGCCAGCTTTTGAAATCAGATCTAATAAAAATTGTGAATTTAAAACTATTCGCAAAATTATTTATAATCAAAAAAACATTGCTATTGAAATACAATCACAAAACATTGAAACAAATAAAATTGATTATAAAGAAACCTTAAATCCTAAATTACCTAAAGGAATATCTAATAATAAAAACATAATCGCCTTAATAGATACAGGAGTTAATTACACCCTCCCCCAATTACACAAAAATATTGCTTTTCAAAATAAAAAATTATTAGGCTATGATTTTTGGGATAACGATAATTTTCCATTTGATCAAGACCCTAGAAATAATCCTTTTTATCCCAGACATCACGGCACAACTGTTTTTAGTGTACTATCAAGAGAAGCACCAAAATCAACCATTGCTATATATAGGTTTCCAGCTTTAAATATGTGTAAATTCAAAGAACTTATTGAACATATTGCTAAAAATTCAATTAGGATTGTGAATTTATCTATGGGATCATCTAACATAAATGACTGGTTATGCTTTCAAGAAGCCGCTTTGAAGAATAATAAAATTATTTTTGTAGTCTCAGCTGGCAATAATGGTTTTGATATAGATAAAAATCCAATATACCCAGCTTCTCTAAAATTAGATAACATTATTACTGTAACATCCTCTGACCTTAATGGAAGAGTTGGAAGAGGATCTAATATTGGCAATATATCAATAGACTTTATGCTTCCTGCTGAAAGAGTTGAAGTCATAGACCATAGAGGAGTTAAAGCTTTTACAGGTGGAACAAGTTATGCAGCTCCAAGATTGACGGCAATGATATCTCGCTTAATAACTGCTAATCCAGGTATTAGCAATGAAGACATATTAAAAATTCTAAAAAAACGATCCATAAAATCAAATAAAAAAGTTACTAAATATGGATGGATACCTGATCCATTAGATAATTATTTGTTTAATTAATTTTTAAAAGCGTTTTCTATAAACTTCTTAGCCATTGGTAAAGCATCTTTATTATATAATGAAATAAGGCTAAGAACTTTTTCTGACATCTTTTTATCTTTTGATAATCCAGCAACTTGTACTGCAAGCCTTAATACTTGAGGATCTTCTGGTAAGATTTTTAAAAGTTTAAGAATTATTGGTTTTTCTTCTTTAATTTTTCTATCTAAATGATAAGATATAGCCAAAGAAAGAAGTGAATTTGGGCTCATTGGATCTAATTTCACTGACCTTTCCAAGAATTTAATAGACTTTTCTATATCACCTAATCTTCCGAAAGTTTGGCCAGCCTGATCAATAAGCTGTTTATTATTAGATTTCCAACAATAATCATAAATATTATCGATTAATATAAGATCTGGATTTCTTTGAATATGAAATGCAGTTTCCAAGTTATCTGCACATAATCTTATGAATTTACCAATATTATAAAAATCATCATCATTTTTTAAACTTATGTTTTTAAAAATACCATTTAAAGCCTGTATAGGGATAACTTCATTGATATTACCGTCACCAGAAGCCAAAAAGCCAATTAGATTACCAACGTCATCCAAGACTGCCCCACCACTATTACCTGGAAAGCTTTGGGCTTTAGTATGAATTCTAGACTGAATACTCTCACTAAAAATTGGATAGACTATTATCTTATCTTTTTTATATATTCTATTAGATTTTCTACCTTGATCAAACCCGACTACTCTTATCATTCCTTTTGGAGGGATGTTTCCTTTTTGAGAAATAGATAAGATTAATTTATCATCAGGTTTGATATCTTTTTTAATAGATAACAAAACAAGATCAACAGGATAATTATGAGGAATTGGAAATGCTTTTTTAATTTCACCATTGTTAAATCTAATAACAACTTCTGAATAATCTTCAACAACATGCCTATTTGTAACAATAAAATTATTATCAATAATAGTACCACTAGCAATCATCATTGGAGTTTTAATACCAACAACCTTATCTAACATGTCACATATTTTTTTTATTTCTACACATGCAGATGCATTAGAAAGCAACAAAAAATAAGAAATAAATGATATAAAAATAAGTAAATATAATTCTTTATTAAACTTTTTAAAAAGCATTTAAAGCCTCTTTTTAATTAAATACTTATGATAACCTTTAAAAACCAGAACATCGTGTTGATTAAGAACTGTAGCTTCCATTTCAATAACACCAGTAGTTTTTTGTTCAGTAAGCTTTGTTATTCTTAACTCAGGATATAGTGTATCTTCTCTATAAACTGGTTTTAACATTTTACCAAAAATCTCAATCATACCTATTAAGCTATCCTTAACCTCACTTGGAAATGTTCCAGCGCCAGCAGCTGTTTGCATCAAAACTTGTATGCCATGAGCCAACATATCTGGATGACCTCGTTTTTTACAATATTCAACATCATAATGAATAGGATCATTGTCACCAGAAGCAGCCTGAAACATAGAAAAAATACCACTCGTCTGCGTTCTAGATGGTATTAAATAGCTATCATTTAAATTAAAATCTTCAAAATATTTATTAGTCGATAGATTTTTTTCTATTTTATTCATATTTACAAAATATTCTTCAACTCTTAAAATAGCAAGAAATGAAATTAAAGTTTATTTTTTTAAAAAATTGTGCTGAAATTTATTATAGTTTTTTTTAATAATAATATTGGAAATCAATAATGAACCGTTTAAATAAAAAAGTTGCTTTAATTACAGGTGGAGCAAAAGGATTAGGAGCGTCTATAGCCAAACATTTTTACAATGAAGGCGCTAAAGTTATAATTTGTGACAAAAATATTGAACAAGCTTCTGAAACAGCAAAAAAAGTTGATGGTAACGCATACTATATGGATGTTTCAAATTCAAAAAATGTAGAAGATGTTTTTTTAGAAATTAAAAATAAGTTTAATAAGCTTGATATACTTGTAAATAATGCGGGTATTAATGGATTTGAAAATCGACAGGATTTATTAGATGATAGAATTAAAAAAACAAATCTTCAAAATAAAGAAATTTTTGAAAATAACAAAATTACAAGCCACTTTGATGTGACCGTAACCATGACAGATAATGAATGGCATGAAATGATTTCAATTCATTTAAATGGTACTTTTTTTTGTACTAGAGAAGCCCTAAAAATTATGAATGAACAAACTCAAGGTTGTATTATAAATATGGGTTCAGTTTTAGGAACAACAGGAGGCCCTTCATCTCCTCATTATTCAGCAGCTAAATCAGCTATTCTTGGATATACAAGAGCAACAGCAAGAGAACTGGCTTCCAGAAACATAAGAGTTAATGCTATTGCTCCTGGCTACATAGACACTGACATGACAAGTGGACTTGGAGATGTTAAAGAATTAGTTAAATCAGCAACTCCAATGAAAAAATTTGGCCAGCCTGAAGATATTGCTTGGGCAGCTGTGTATTTAGCTTCAGATGAAGCCAAGTTCATCACAGGGCAAACTCTTTCTCCTAATGGTGGATTTGTTATGAGTCAGTAAAACAATCTTTTAATATATAAGAGATTTATCGGTTGAAAGAACTAAATCTAAAAGTGTCTTTGGAAGAACTTTTTTTATTAATTTACCTTTTAAATCAGCATCTCTTATACCCCTGTTTTCACAAGACATAGTTGAAACATATAAACATACACCTGAATTTTTTAGAACATCCATATGTTCCTTTAGACTACCAGTACCTAAACCAGTTAAATTATTCATCACTGCATCTCTAACCAATTGAACCCCATCACCAGATAAAAATACTTCTACTTTATGTCCTTCTTCTACAGCCGTTCTAGCTAATAAAAAACCTAACATTGCTTTTGATGTATTGTTTGGACCTGAAATAATATGAAATAGAATACTTGCCATGATAAGACCAATAAATTGAAAATATTTTATACAATTAATTGAAAATATTTTATACAATTAAAATAATATTAATTATAATTTATTGTACCAATATACTTAAACGGTAAAATATTAAGGATAAAGAAATTTAAATTAAATTAAACTTCGCAAAGATCAGATCTAGTAATAAATCTCTTTCCTCTTCCGTTATCAAGTGAAAACATTCCTCCTTGACCGTCAACAACATCAATAGTTAATTTTGTATGTTTCCATGCTTCAAATTGCAGCCCACCAATATAAAATGGTACACCAGCAATTTCACCCATTTGCACATCATGATCAGCTATCAAAAACTCTCCTTTTGCAAAACACATTGGAGCTGACCCATCACAACAACCTCCAGATTGATGAAAAATAACAGGGCCATATTGATCTTGAATTTCTTTAATTAAATTTATTGCCGCTGGAGTTGCCTCAACTTGATTTAGCATAACAAAACTCCCTTAAAAAGTATGGTGTGCATTAACAAATACACACCATTATAATTTAATTAGAAAAAACCTAATTTATTTGGGCTGTAACTAACAAGTAAGTTTTTAGTTTGTTGGTAATGATTTAACATCATTAAATGGTTCTCACGTCCTATGCCGGATTGTTTGTATCCCCCGAACGCTGCATGTGCAGGATAAGCGTGGAAACAATTTGTCCATACTCTTCCAGCTTTAATAGCACGTCCAAATCGATAGCATGTATTTACATTTCTACTCCATACACCTGCACCAAGTCCATAAAGTGTGTCATTTGCAATTTCTAAAGCTTCTTCATCTGTTTTAAAAGTGCACACGGAAACAACAGGTCCAAAAATCTCTTCTTGAAAGATTCTCATCTTATTATGACCTTTAAAAATTGTTGGCTTTATATAGTAACCACCAGCCAAATCACCAGGCATTTCAGCTACTTCACCACCAATAAGAACTTCTGCACCTTCTTTTTTACCTATATCTAGATATGATTTAACTTTTTCATATTGTTCACTTGATGCCATTGCACCAATCATTGTATTAGGGTCTAAAGGATCACCTTGTATAATAGCAGCCGTTCGCTTTAATGCACGCTCCATAAATTTATCATAAATATCTTCATGAATAATAGCTCTACTAGGACAAGTACATACTTCACCCTGGTTTAACGCGAACATTACAAAGCCTTCAATTGCTTTGTCAAAGAATTCATCATCAGCATCACAAACATCCTTAAAAAAGATATTAGGAGACTTTCCACCAAGTTCTAATGTACTGGGAATTAAATTTTGACTTGCGTATTGCATAATCATTCTACCGGTAGTTGTTTCACCAGTAAAAGCAATTTTTGCAATTCTTGTACTTGATGCAAGAGGTTTCCCAGCTTCTAAACCATAGCCATTGACAACATTTAAGACACCAGGTGGCAACAAGTCACCAATTAATTCCATAAGCACCATTATTGATGCTGGAGTTTGTTCAGCCGGCTTTAATACAACGCAGTTACCAGTTGCTAAAGCTGGAGCTAATTTCCAAATAGCCATAAGAAGAGGAAAATTCCAAGGAATAATTTGTCCAACCACACCAAGAGGTTCTTGAATTAGATAAGAAACAGTATCATTGTCAATCTCTGCAACTGACCCTTCTTGCGCTCTAATTACTCCAGCAAAATATCTAAAATGATCGATTCCAAGAGGCAGATCAGCAGCTGTTGTTTCTCTAATACCTTTTCCATTATCCCATGTTTCAGCTTCAGCTAACATTGGTAAATTATCTTCTATTACTTGAGCAATTTTATTAAGAATAACAGATCTTTCTGTAACACTTGTTTTGCCCCATGAATCTTTTGCATCGTGAGCAGCGTCTAATGCTTTATTAATATCAGCTTCATTTGATCGAGCAATTTTACATAAGACTTTGCCATTAATTGGCGTTATATTATCAAAAAACTTACCATCAACTGGATCAACAAATTTACCATTTATATAGTTTCCATATTTTTCTTTGAATTGAAAAGACATTTTATCCCCCTAAAATATACTTGTTTATAAAAATATAAAATAAATTTTAATTATATACAAATAGGAAATTATATATTTCTAAAATAGAAACAATAAAGACATATCAAAATATAAACAGAAAACAATTATGGAATAATTAATATTAAAAGCAAATCTCACCACTAACTTTTTTAAAACAATAAATATTAAAAAAAGAAAAGTGGTGAGCGCGGCGGGATTCGAACCCACGACCCATTGATTAAAAGTCAATTGCTCTACCAACTGAGCTACGCGCCCTAAGACAAAAATGAAACTATTGGAAAACGCTTGTATAATCAAGTTTAATGTTCATTATTTTATGTTTTTTTTAATTTATTTTTTTTTTAATTGCTTCAGTTACATTTAAAGGAACAAATGTACTAATATCTCCGCCTAACAAAGCAATTTCTTTGACAAAACGTGACGCAACAAATTGATTTGTTTCAGAAGAAGTTAAAAAAACAGTTTCAATATCACTAGCTAATCTTGCGTTCATCCCAGCCATTTGAAACTCATAATCAAAATCTGAAACAGCACGTAATCCTCTAACAATCATAGTCACAGAATTTGATCTAGCAAAGTTAATAAGCAAACTATCAAAAGTTTTAACTTCTATCTCTCCCAAGTTTCTATCACTATTTGGATGTTTTAAGTTTAAAGCATCAACAATTAGCTGTTTTCGTTCTTCAATATTAAAAAAAGGTGACTTACCAATATTTTTAGCAACTCCAACAATTAATAAATCACATAAAGAACTAGCTCTATGCATAATATCTAAGTGACCGTTAGTTATAGGATCAAATGTACCAGGATATAAGGCAATTCTTTTCATATAATATCTCTAATTATTAATTTTCTTCATTATTTTCTATAATTTGATCAACATCAATATCTTCATCTTCATCTTCATTATCTGTTAAAAGAGCAACAGAAACAACTTTCTCGCCTTCATCAACATCAAATAACCTAACTCCTTGTGTGTTTCTGCCAGCTACTCTAATGGTATTACCTTCACCGCCATTAACACGTATTCTTATTAATTTTCCTGAATTAGTTACCAACATTATTTGATCATCTTCAGACACAACATAAGAAGAAACCACAGGTCCATTTCTAGTGGAACACTCAATATTAGCAACACCTTGTCCACCTCTATTTGTCATTCTGTAGTCTTCAATAGAAGTTCTTTTTCCAAAACCATTTTCAGTAACAGACAAAATATATCTGTTTTCTAGTTTAGGTATTAACGACATAGAAACAACAAAATCATTTGGCTTTAATCTTATACCTCTAACACCAGAGGAATCTCTGCCTACAAAAACACGAACATCATTGACGTCAAATCTAATAGCTTTCCCAAGTTTAGTAGCTAACAAAATATTATCCGTAGCACCACATGTAATAACTGAAACGAGTTCATCATTTTCATTTAACTTCATTGCAATTTTACCATTTTGTCTAATATTAGTAAAATCACTTAATTGATTACGTCTAGTATTTCCATTTATGGTAGCAAATATAATTTGAAGGTTTTTCCATGAATCCTCATCTTCAGGCATTGGCATTATTGTATGAATTTTTTCATCTTGATTAATAGGCAGTAAGTTTATCATAGGCTTACCTAAAGCTTGAGGAGCAGATTCTGGTAATTTATAGCATTTTAATTGGTATACCATTCCAGAAGAAGTAAAAAATAATATTGGAGTATGAGTATTTATAACAAATAATGAAGTAACTGTATCTTCATCTCTCATCTTCATTCCAGCTCTACCTTTACCGCCTCTCCTTTGAGCACGATAAGTTGATAGAGAAACTCTTTTAATATATCCCCTATGACTAACAGTAACAACCATATCTTCTTTTTGTATTAGATCTTCATCATCTTGATCAACAGCACTGTCATTGATTTCAGTTCTTCTAGGGTCATCTAATCTTGTTAAAACATCACTGAGTTCAGATTGTATTAAATCTGTAAGTTTTGTTTTATCAGATAATATAATTAAATATTCATTGATTAACTCTGATAATTCGTTTGTTTCTTTCTCTAACTTACTTCTTTCCATACCAGTAAGTCTTTGAAGTCTAAGTTCTAAGATAGCTTTGGCTTGAATTTCAGAGAAAGAATAATGATCATCAATTATGAGATGATTAGGGTCATCTATTAGCACAATGAATCGCTCAACTTCTTTTGCAGGCCATGACTTTGAACATAATAATTTTCGAGCTGAATCAGGATCAGGTGAAGATTTTATTAACTCTATAATTTCATCAATACTAGTAATAGCGACCATTAACCCAGCTAAGATATGAGCTCTATTCCTTGATTTATTAAGGAGAAATTTTGTTCTTCTTACTACTATTTCAAAGCGAAACTCAATAAATGCTTTTAGGATTTCAATTAACCCCATTTGCTTTGGTCTTCCATTATCTAAAGCAAGCATATTCACTGGAAAACTAGTTTGTAACCTTGTATGACGCCAAAGTTGATTTAAAACAACATCTGCTTGAAAATCTCTTTTAATTTCTATGACCATTCTCATACCATTTCTATCAGATTCATCACGTAAATCAGAAATTCCTTCAATAGTCTTATCTCTTACCAGTTCACCTAATCTTTCTAAAACAAGAGCTTTATTTACTTGAAACGGTATCTCTGTAATAATTATCATCTCACGTTCAGCGTTTTTGCCCATTTGAACAATCTCAGCTCTTGAACGCATAATTACGCTACCTCTTCCAGTTCTAAACGCTTCTCTTATACCAGACCTTCCCATTATTAAAGCTGAAGTAGGAAAATCTGGACCTGGAATAATTTCCATTAATTCTTCCAAGCTTAAATCAGGATTATCTATTAAAGCCTTACAAGAACGAATTACTTCACCAGGATTATGAGGTGGTATGTTAGTAGCCATACCTACAGCAATTCCACTTGCTCCATTAACTAACATATTAGGGAATTCTGCAGGTAAAACTGAAGGCTCTGACTGAGATTCATCATAATTAGGAATAAAGTCAACAGTATCCTTATCTATATCTCTTAACAAGTTCTCTGAAGATTTTGCTAAACGAGACTCTGTATATCGCATTGCAGCTGGAGGGTCTCCATCTACTGAACCAAAGTTACCTTGACCATCAACTAGCATTAACCTCATAGAAAAATCTTGGGCCATTCTAACCATAGCATCGTATATAGCAGTATCACCATGAGGATGATAATTACCCATAACATCACCAACTACTCTTGCTGACTTTTTGTATGCTTTAGACCAATCATAACCGCCTTCTATCATTGCATAAAGTATTCTTCTATGAACAGGTTTGAGGCCGTCTCTTACATCTGGAAGAGCTCGAGAAACGATCACACTCATAGCATAATCTAAATAGGATTTTTTCATCTCATCTGTAATTGAAATCATTGAATGATTAAGAGGCTTATCATTATTTTCTTCTGTCAAAAGAGACTCCAAACAAAAAAGTTAAAAACAGACAATATATATATATATCACTATATAATGTATAGCTTTATAGGACATATCACAATATGTATTATTAATATTAAACTAAATTTTATTTAAAAAGGTATTTCATCATCTAAGTCACTAGCAATGTTACTAGAAACTTGATTTTGATTAGGTTGCTCAAAATTATTTTGGTCAATTGCGTTAGTTTCATTTTGACTATTCATAGAAGTTTCATTTCTTGAGCTTAATAATGTTAATTCACCCTTAAACCTTTGAATAACAACTTGAGTTGAATATTTTTCTTGGCCTGATTGTTGATCAGTATACTTTGATGTTTGAAGTTGGCCTTCAATATATACAGTACTACCTTTTTTTAAAATTTGTTCAGCAATTCTTCCAAGGGCATCATTAAAAATTACTACTCTATGCCACTCAGTTCTCTCTCTTTGCTCACCTGTAGCTTTATCTTTCCATCTATCTGAAGTTGCTATACTAAGTTTGACAACTTTGTCACCATTTTGCATAGCACTAATTTCTGGGTCACGTCCTAAATTTCCAACCAAAGTAACTTTGTTAACGCTACCACTCATTTTAAACTCCATTTATAAAATTAAAACTAATAACTATGTATAGAACAGTATCTGATTAAAAAAAACAAAAATTTAATCTTTTTGATTGACATTTAAAGTATCAAAGTTAACTAAAAGTATAATTAAACAACAGTTTTTATAAAGATTGAAATTAAATGATGTCATCTACTGAAACTAATAACTTCTTAAAAATTCGTGGCGCAAAAGAACATAATTTACAAAATATTGAAATTGACATTCCAAAAAATAAATTAATCGTTATGACAGGTGTCTCAGGGTCAGGGAAAAGTTCTTTAGCTTTTGACACTATTTATGCGGAAGGACAAAGAAGATACGTAGAATCTTTGTCAGCATATGCAAGACAGTTTTTACAAATGATGCAGAAGCCAGATGTAGAGTCTATAGAAGGATTGTCCCCAGCTATTTCTATTGAACAAAAATCAACAAACAAAAACCCTAGGTCGACTGTTGGAACTGTTACAGAAATTTATGACTATATGAGACTCTTATGGGCAAGAGTAGGAATACCATATTCCCCTTTCACAGGACTTCCCATTGAAAGTCAAACAGTAAGTCAAATGGTTGATAAAGTTTTTAAAAAAGAAGAAAAAACTAAAATATACCTATTAGCTCCTATTGTAAGAGGGAGAAAAGGTGAATATCGAAAAGAATTTATTGAATTACGAAAAAAAGGCTTTCAAAGATTAAGAATTAATGATGAATTGTATGACATTGAAGAACTGCCTGTTCTTGACAGATACAAAAAACATAACATTGAAGTTGTTGTTGATAGAATAGTTATACAAAAAGGAAACGAACAAGAAAGCAAAGACTTACTCCAAAGACTTGCGGATTCTATAGAAATAGCTCTACAATTATCAGATGGTCTTTTATATACATTAGATATAGAGACAAATATAAAAGAGATTTATTCATCAAATTTTTCATGTCCTGAAAGTGGATTTACAATTGATGAAATTGAACCACGTATCTTTTCCTTTAATAATCCCGCAGGTGCTTGTGATGCTTGTGATGGTTTAGGTAATGCTGTTGCATTTAATGAAAAACTAATAATACCAGACGAAAACATGACGTTTCGTGATGGAGCAATAGCACCTTGGTCATTAAATACCAGTAAACTATATATTCAAACCTTAGAATCTTTAGGAAGACATTATAAATTTGATATTGATACTAAGTTTTCTGACATTTCAAAAGATATTAAACAAAAGTTATTATATGGTTCAGGTGAAGAGAAAATAGAAATAATTTATAATGATGGAACAAGAGTATTTAAATCTAACAAAGCATTTGAAGGAATCGTCCCAAGTCTTTCTAGAAGATTAAAAGAAAGTGAAAGTAAATGGGTTAAAGAAGAATTAGGTAAATTTCAATCTGATGAAGATTGTTTTAAATGTAATGGGAAAAGACTTAAATTAGAAACTTTGTCTGTTAAAATTAATAAACTAGATATATCTGATGTATCAAGGTTAACAATTGAAGATGCAAGAGATTGGTTCTTAAATTTAAATTCAATTTTTAATGAACAAGAATTAGCAATTTCTAAACAGGTTTTAAAAGAGATAAATGACAGACTTGGATTTTTAACAAGCGTTGGGTTATCTTATTTATCTATTTCTAGAAATAGTGGAACTCTCTCAGGCGGAGAAAGTCAAAGGATAAGACTAGCAAGCCAAATTGGATCAGGTTTATCTGGTGTGTTATATGTCTTAGATGAACCGAGTATAGGGCTGCATCAAAGAGATAATGAAAGACTGCTCCATACATTACAAAAACTAAGAGATTTAGGAAATACAGTTATAGTAGTTGAGCATGATGAAGAAGCTATACTTATTGCTGACCATGTAATTGATATTGGTCCAGGTGCTGGGATAAATGGAGGAAAAGTAATAGCTGAAGGAACACCTTTAGAAATTAAAAATAATAAGGATAGTATTACCGGAAATTACCTTTCTGGTATTAAAAATATACCCATCCCTAAAAACCGAAGAAAAATTAACCTTAATAAAAAAATTACTATTAAAGGTGCATCAGGTAATAATCTTCAAAATATTGATGTGGATTTTCCTCTCGGAATTTTAACATGTGTAACAGGTGTGTCAGGAGGAGGTAAATCTACATTAGTAATTCAAACTCTTCAAAAAAGCTTATCAAAAATATTAAATGGTAATAGCGCTATCCCTGCCCCATACAAATCAATAAGTGGAATATCACAGATTGATAAAATAATAGATATTGATCAATCTCCTATAGGTAGAACGCCAAGGTCAAATCCAGCGACATATACAGGCGCATTTAATCATATTAGAGATTGGTTTGCTGGACTGCCTGAAGCAAAAGCGAGAGGATATTTGCCTGGACGTTTTTCTTTCAATGTCAAAGGTGGAAGATGCGAAACATGCCAAGGAGATGGCGTTATAAAAATTGAAATGCATTTTTTACCTGATGTTTATGTTAAATGTGATCAATGTAAAGGTAAAAGATACAATAGAGAAACACTAGAAGTGAAGTGGAAAGATAAATCAATATCAGACGTACTAGACCTTACTGTTTCTGAAGGAGCTGAATTATTTAAAGCTGTGCCGTTAATAAATGAAAAATTAGAAACTTTAGAAAGAGTTGGACTTGGTTATATCAAAATTGGCCAACGTTCAACAACACTATCTGGCGGCGAGGCACAAAGAATTAAACTAGCAAAAGAATTGTCCAGAAAAGGAACCGGAAGAACAATTTATATCCTTGACGAACCTACTACAGGGTTACATTTTCATGATATTAAAAAATTATTAGAAGTCTTACAGGAACTAGTTGATAATGGAAATACAATGATTGTAATAGAACATAACTTAGATGTCATAAAAACTGCAGATCACGTAATAGACTTAGGTCCAGAAGGTGGTGACAAAGGTGGATTTATAGTCGGTCAAGGAACACCTGAAGAATTATCTAAAGTTAAAAATAGTTATACTGGAATGTTTTTAAAAAAATTATTAAATAACAAACAATAATATGAATGATTTAAAAAAAATCAACATCATTGGTGGAGGATTAGCTGGTTGTGAAGCTGCTTATCAAATATCAAAATTTGGAATAAAAGTACACTTATATGAAATGAGACCTAAAGTTAATACAGAAGCTCATAAAACAAAATTTTTAGCTGAATTAGTATGTTCAAATTCTTTTAGATCTGATGATAAAGAATATAATGCTGTTGGTGTTCTTCATGAAGAATTAAGAATAGCAGACTCTTTAATAATGAAAATTGCAGATTTAAATAAAGTACCTGCGGGATCAGCTTTAGCAGTAGATAGAGATGGATTTGCAAAAAATGTACATAGTGAAATTACTAAAAATCAAAATATAACTATAATAAACGAGGAAATTCAATCATTAGATAGATTTAATGACGAATTAGTTATAGTTGCTACTGGACCTTTAACGTCAAATAAATTAACTGAATTTATTAAAAATAAAACCGAACAAAAATCCTTAGCTTTTTATGATGCTATAGCACCAATAGTTTATAGAGATAGTATAAACATGAAAGTAGCTTGGAAACAATCAAGATATGATAAAGGTGAAGGAGATGACTATATAAACTGTCCTTTATCAAAAGATGAGTATTATAAATTTATTAATGCTATAATAGAAGCTCCAAAAATGGAATTTAAAGAATTTGAAAAAACTCCTTTTTTTGAAGGATGCATGCCTATTGAAGAAATCGTTAGAAGAGGGCCTGAAACATTAAGGTTTGGCCCTATGAAGCCTGTTGGGCTGACTAATCCTCATAAAAATGAAGAACCTTATGCAATAGTTCAACTAAGACAAGATAATTTATCTGGATCTTTATATAACATTGTTGGTTTTCAAACAAAAATGAAACATGGCGCCCAGAAAGATGTGTTTAAATTAATACCCGGTCTAGAAAGGTCTGAATTTGCTCGACTTGGAGGTCTTCATAGAAATACGTTTATAAATTCTCCAAAGATTTTAGATACTTATTTACGTTTAAAATCATCTCCGAATATTATTTTTGCTGGACAAATTACGGGAGTTGAAGGTTATGTTGAATCTTCTGCTATTGGATTTATTTCTGGATTAGTTGCTGCATTTGACTTTAATAACATGAAGTTAAATTTGCCACCTGAAACATCTGCTCATGGATCAATATTAAAACACATAACATTAAATGCTAATCCAGAAACATTTCAACCAATGAATATAAACTTTGGACTTATGCCAGATATAAACCATTATGAATTAGTAAATGAAAAGAAGAAAAAATATATTAAAGGAAGAGAAAAGAAAAAAATACAAGCTATTAATGCTTTAAAAACTTTTAATGATTGGTACTCAGAAAATATTATTGAAAAGATAAACTAAGAAATAAAATTTATTAATTAATCTCTTTCATATTCAGGAACAATAGTTTCATCCATAATTTTTTCACCTTTATGTATTTTAAAAAAAGTTAATAAAGAAACAGCAACAAAAATTGAAGAAAATGTTCCAATAAAAACTCCCCAAATCATAGCTAATGAAAAGTCAGATAATACAGTCCCGCCAAAAAAGAAAATTATAAATAAAGCAATTAAAGTTGTAATAGATGTCATTACAGTTCTAGATAATGTCTCATTTATAGATTTATTATATATAAAATAATGATCTTTTGATTTATATCTTCTTAAATTTTCTCTTACACGATCAAAAATAACCACAGTATCATTAATAGAATAGCCAGCTGTTGTTAAAATAGCAGCGATAGTAGCTAAATTAAACTCAAGTTGAAGTATAGAAAAAAGGCCAATTGTAGAAAAGACGTCATGTGTCAAAGCTATTATAGCAGCTATAGAAAACTGCCATTCAAATCTAAACCATATATAAAGCATAATAGATAACATAGCTAAAGAAACAGCCAGCAAGCCTGCCATTTTCAATTCTTCACCAACAACTGGTCCAACAAACTCTGATCTTCTAATAGAATAATTATCTTTTGTAAGTTTTTTTAAATTCTCTATAACTTTAATTTGTTGTTTTTCATCACCATCTTGTTTTTGAATTCTTACTAAAAAATCAGTTTCTTTTCCAAATTTCTGAATAGAAGTTTCTCCAGCATTTAATGAAGAAACCTTATTTCTCAAATCATCAATATTAAATAAAGCAACGTTATTACTTCTTAACTCTAATAATATTCCTCCTTTAAAATCAATGCCATAATTTAAACTGTTAAACAAAAGACTAAATAATGAACCTAAAATTATCAAAGATGAAAAAACAAATGCAATTTTTTTAAATTTTAAAAAATTAAAATTTGTATCAGAAGGAATTAATCTTAAATATTTCATTTTTAATAACCTTAATAAAAGATTTTTTTAATATCTTTTTTCTTCACATAAAACAAAACAAGATATTTAGTTATAATTATAGCAGTAAACATTGAGGTTATAATTCCAATCATCAATGTAACAGAAAAACCTTTTATAGGACCACTACCAAAAGAAAACAATGCAATAGCCGCAAATAATGTAGTCAAATTAGCATCAATAATTGTAGATATAGCTCTTTCAAATCCAGATTCAATGGCATCAAATACTTTTCTGCCTAACTTAAACTCTTCTTTAATTCGTTCAAAGATCAATACATTCGCATCGACAGCCATTCCCATAGTCAAAACAACACCGGCAATACCAGGAAGTGTAAGTGTAGCTTGTAAAAGACTTAAAAGAGCAATAATAAAAATTATATTACAAAACAATGCGATGTTAGCAAAAATACCAAAACTTCCATATGAAATAAACATAAATATCATAACTGCTACTATGCCAATAATACTTGCCATTTTACCGGAAGATATCGAATCGCTTCCTAAACCAGGGCCCACAGAGCGTTCTTCTAAAATTGTCATAGGTACAGGCAAAGCGCCTGATCTTAATACTAAGGCTAAATCATTAGTTTCTTCTAATGTGAAATTACCAGTAATTTGACCATTAGAAAAGATTTGAGATTGTATTGTGGGAGCACTAACAACTTTACCATCTAATACTATAGCAAATTCTCTTCCAATATTTTTTCCTGTAACTCTTCCAAACTTTTTTCCACCTAACGGAGACAATTGAAAAGAAACTGAAGGACTATTATTTCTATCAAAACTAGTGCTTGCATCTTGTAACATTTCACCTGAAACCATTACTTTTTTATTTATCATATAAAAACGATCAGATATTTTATCATCCATTAATAAGGCATAACCAGGTGGAGGATTATCTCCAGCTTGCACTTCTTCAGAAACAATAGATGGATGAGCCAATTGGAATGTTAACTTAGCAGTTTTACCTAATAACTTTTTAATACGGCCAGGATCTTCAAGGCCGGGTAATTGAACAATTATACGATCAACGCCTTGTTGCTGAATAGAAGGTTCATTAGTTCCCGTTTCATCTATTCTTCTTCTAACAATTTCTATGGCTTGAGCCATAGTAGATTTAACAATTTTATCTTTTTCTGTTTTTGAGAATTCAATCTGAAATAAGTTGTTTTCTTTCGTTATTAATAAGTTTTTATTTGTTTTAAGTATAAGATCTCTTATTACTTTATCTGTATCTAAATTTCTCTTTTTAAACACAATTCTATTATCAAAAATCTTTAAATTATTATAAGCAATTTTATTTTTTCTAAAAGAAACTCTCAAATCACTCATAAGATTTTGTAATTTTTCTATAAAAACAACATCCATATCAGCCTTAAGTAAAAGATAAGAACCACCTTTTAAATCCAACCCAAGATTAATGGTTTTTCCTGGTAAAAAATTAGGTGCATCAGAGTTACTTAAGTTAGATATAAAATTAGGTAAGGCATAAACAAAACCTATTATTACACTAAAAAAGACTAGTAGTAATTTAATTTTAGATATTTTTTTCATAAAAAAAACGCTAAGAGTTGAATATAATTAATTAAATTATTTTTTTGATTTAGGTTTTATTTTTTCAACTACTTTTTTGAGTTTTTCATCGCCTCTGACTTCAGATATCATTTGCCTAGCAATATCAACAATAACTCCAGATGATATCTCTACACTAACAGTTTCTGAACCTTCTGTAGCTTTAGAAATTACTCCAAAAATACCACCAGCAGTTAAAACCTTGTTTCCACGTTTGAGATTTTCAACCAAAATTTTATGTTGTTTAACTCTTTTTTGTTGAGGCCTTATAAGAAGAAAATAAAAAATAATGAAAATTAAAACAAAAGGCAAAAGACCTTGAATAGAAAATCCACCAGCTCCACCAGCTGCTGATTGAGCGAATGCATCTGAAATCATAAAAACTCTCCAAGAAAAAATTAAAAATATATTTCTAGTTTATATAAAAAAAAAGTTATAAACACCATAGATAAATTTTATTTATTATATATATTACAAATTTCACTAATTATTAGGTCTATTATCATGATTAATAAAAGCACAAATGACATTCTTATAAGAATAGCTGATGCTTTAGATAGGTTAGCTCCTTCAGAAAAAAAAATAAATAACTTAGATGACGGTGACGGATTTATATATGATTCTAAAACAGGTTTGATTAGACCTATTAATAATATTAATAGAATTCCTATTGATTTGCTTCAAGGCATTATGCCACAAAAAAAAATACTTTTAGAAAACACTTCTAATTTCTCCAATAATTTACCTGCAAATAACGCTTTATTATGGGGAGCTAGAGGTACAGGAAAGTCTTCTTTAGTTAAATCTGTTCATGCTCAAGTACTTAAGGAAACAAGCTCTAAATATCTTAAGTTAGTTGAAATTCATAGAGAAGATATTGGTGATTTGCCTGAATTACTGTATTTATTATCTAAATATCCAAAGTATAAGTTTATATTATTATGTGATGATTTGTCTTTTGATGCAGGAGAGAATACTTATAAAAGCCTTAAGGCTGCATTAGACGGTGGGATTGAAGGAAAGCCTAATAATGTAATTTTTTATGCAACATCTAACAGACGTCATTTAATGCCAAGAGATATGATGGAGAATGAAAGATCGACATCTATAAATCCATCAGAATCTGTTGAAGAAAAAGTTTCATTATCTGATAGATTTGGTCTTTGGATTGGTTTTCATAATATATCTCAAGATATTTATTTAGAAATAATTTTTGCTTATGTTAAAGAATATAAAATTCCTATGGAAAAAGAGAAATTAAAAGCTAAAGCTCTAGAATGGTCTATAACTAGAGGAGCTCGTTCAGGAAGAGTTGCATGGCAGTTTATTCAAGATATTGCAGGAAAAAGTAAAACCCAAATTATTTAATTAACGTAAATACTTTAATGGATCAACCGGATTTCTTTTGTATCTGATTTGGAAATGAAAACTTTTATTGTTTTCAGAACTATAGGCTATAGTATGACCTTTTAATATATCATCTCCTTCTTTTACATTAAAACTTCCTAGCTTTGAATATGCAGTTAACCAACCATTTGAATGTTTGACCAAAACTAAGTTTCCAAATTTTTGAATTTGTGAACCAACAAATACAACTTTTCCACTTAAAGATGCATAAATAGGAATTGTACTTTTCGTACTAATATCAATGCCATCATAGTGAAGACCAAGTCCAAAAGCACCAAAATTTTTAGTTACTTCTCCTTTAACAGGCCAAATAAATTTAGGCGCACCACTTGATCTATTTGATTGTAGAAGAACAGTATTATTGTTTACTTTAGCGCTTTTATGATCATTTTTCTTTAAAATTTCGTCAATTATTGAATAATTTTTTTTCCTTGGAATTTTAATTTTATTTCCTGCAATTAACTTGTAAGGTTTTCTTAACTTGTTTACAGTTATAATATCAGGTTTATTAACAGCGAATTGAATTGACAAGCTATTTAAGGTGTCATTTTCTTTTACAATATAAATATTATCACTTCTTAAAAATAAAATTTGTTTGTTTTTTAATTTATAAGGTTTTATTAAATTATTATCGTTTATAATATCTTTAGGAATAACTTTATATTTATTAGCTATAGAATAGATAGTTTCATTGCCTTTAACAAAAATCATTCCATTCATGGGAATATTATATACATTTTTGTTTATTTTTTTTTCATGAATAATAGTTGTATTTTTTTTAATTAAAGGAATATTAAGACAGCCCCCTAAAATTAAAAATATAAATATGAATATTATTTTATACAAAATTATTACCAGTAAAGTTTTTTATATTCTTACTTAAAAAAGATATAAATTCAATCATAATTAGTTATTAAAGGGACAAAGCTAACTTTACCTAGATCATCCCATAAATCGTCTTTTCTATTGTTTCTTATAGTTATTTTTTTAAGTCTTTGTTCTTTATCTGGCGAACCTACTGGAGCTATGCATGTTCCATTGACTCTAATTTGATTTAATATTCTATCGTCTAGCTTTTCAATCGCACATGTAATAATTATATGATCAAAAGGGGCTAGTTTTGGCCAACCCAAGAAACCATCTCCGACTTCAGATATAATATTTGTTAACTTTAATTTTTTAAAACAAAGTTGAGCATTGACCAATAAGGGTTTTAATCTTTCAATTGAGTAAACTCTTCTGGAAAGCAATGATAAAATTGATGTCTGATAACCAGAACCAGTTCCAATTTCAAGGATGATTTCATTGCCTTTTAATGATAATGCTTGTGTCATTAAAGCAACAATATAAGGCTGACTTATTGTTTGCTCAAAACCTATTGGTAAAGGATTATTTTGATAAGCGTAAGAATGGAAATTAGAAGGTAAAAAAATTTCTCTAGGAGTCGCCTCTATAGCGGACAAAACTTTATTACATGAAATTCCCATAGATCTAAGATCCATTATTAAATTAGCTTTTTGAATATGACTTTCTAATATCATTTTTAATTATTTTTATTGATCAAAAAATTAAGATTATCAAAATTTGTTAAGTCTATAGTTAAAGGTGTAATAGAAATCTTGTTATTTTTTATAGCATACAAATCAGAGTTAATACTAAAATCATTACTAATTAACATTTTTCCAATTTCAAAATATTGATTATTTCTATCTAAAAAAATTTCATCTGAACGTTTTTGATTAGATAATTTTGTAAATAAAAAATCTTTTCTATTAAAATTAATAGAGTTTGGAAAGTTAACATTAAAAAGCATTGTTTGCTCTATATCATCAAGATTAATTATATAATTTATGATTTGCAAACCAAAGTTTTTTACATAATCATAGCTTTTAAGACTGTCTGTTCCAGCTACTTGACTCAAAGCAATAGACTTAACACCCCTTAAAGCACCTTCCCAAGATGCTGCAACAGTTCCAGAATAGGATACTTCATCTCCAATATTTCCACCTGCATTAATACCACTTAAAATAAGATCTGGTTTATTATTTTTCATTATATGATTTAAAGCAAAAATAATACAATCTGTTGGAGTACCTTCAATAACCCATTCATATTTATTGTTTTTTATAAATTTAATTTTCCTATTAAGGCTTATAGATCGACCTTTAGCAGATTGATTATCTTTAGGTGCAACAATAAAAACATTGTCTGAAAGATTCATAGCAATATTTTTTAATAAATTTATACCAATTGAATCGAAACCATCGTCATTAGTAATTAATATGTTATTTAATTTTTTTATATTAGTAAGCATTACAAAATTTCAATTTTTTTAAGACCTTTCATATAAGGTATCAAAACATCAGGTATTAATACGGAACCATCTTCTAGTTGATAATTCTCTAAAACAGCTATCATAGTTCTTCCAATAGCTAAGCCTGAACCATTTAATGTATGAAGAAAATTAATTTTATTAGTTTCTTTATCTTTAAATTTAGCATTCATTCTTCTAGCTTGAAAATCTCCACAATTAGAACAAGATGATATTTCTCTATAAGCTCCCTTTCCATTATTTTCGCCTGGGAGCCATACTTCTAAGTCAAAAGTTTTTCTTGAAGAAAAACCTACATCTCCAGAACATAATTTCATAATTCTATATGGCAGTTTAAGATTTTGAAGAATACTCTCAGCACAACTAACTAATCTATTTAATTCATCAGCAGAATTCTCAGGCTTAGTAATAGAAACCATTTCAACTTTAGAAAACTGATGCTGCCTTATCATTCCCCGAGTATCTTTACCTGCGGCACCAGCCTCAGATCTAAAGCATGGAGTATTAGCAACAAATCTTAATGGCAATTCTTTTTTTTCTAATATTACATTACTAACAATGTTTGTTAAGGGAACTTCAGCTGTAGGAATCAACCATCTGTTATCAGTTGTACAGAATAAATCTTCAGAGAACTTTGGAAGTTGTCCTGTTCCTAACAAAGCTTCTTTCCTAACAAGAAGTGGAGGTGAAATTTCTTCAAAGTTATAATTATTAACATGAGTATCAATCATATAAGAGGATAAAGCACGTTCGAGAAGAGCAAGAGTTCCTCTCAGAAGAACAAACCTCGAACCTGAAATTTTGACGCCAGTTTTGAAATCCATTTGACCAAGGTTTTCTCCTATAGAA
This sequence comes from alpha proteobacterium SCGC AAA536-G10, assembly GCA_905182395.1. Lineage (GTDB taxonomy): Bacteria > Pseudomonadota > Alphaproteobacteria > Puniceispirillales > Marisalimonadaceae > CAJJBL01. Next base: position 33,963 of record CAJJBL010000019.1, read on the forward strand.
ACATGGTCCAAAGGAAGGAAGAGAAAATCTGGAATTTTACCCCATTCTTTTATTAATAAATTATCATTCTCATTATTACCATCCGGAACATCTTCATCAAGAAAGTTAGGAAGTTCACTCATCACTAAATTTAGTTTTTCTAAATTACTTTTAATTTTTTCATCTAATGTTGTTAATTGAATTTTAAGACTTGAAACATTTTTTTGTAATTCAGAAGCATTTTTACCTTGAGAAATCATCATACCAATATTTTTAGAATCTATATTTCTTTTTTCTTGAATATTTTGAATTAGAGTTTGATCATTTCTAATTAAAGTATCAATTGAAATTATTTTAGAAGATATTGACTTTAAACCTCTTCTAAACATTAATTGATCAAATTCTTGTGGGTTCTCTCTTATAAACTTAATATTATGCATTTTTAACTCTTTTTGAAATTACTTTTTACTCATGAATTTTGATAGTAATATTGATATTTCATACAAAACTATA